>JBBPYT010000462.1:0-4831 GCA_038199665.1 Hyphomicrobiales bacterium | reverse complement strand
GCCGGTGTGATTATGAGGATCGGACCGCGCGGATCTCCATCTTGGCCGGGAAAAGAACCCGAGACCGGATACGTTGAAGCAGACTGAAAAGAGCCAGACGAAAATCACCCCTTGCGGACGGGGCGGGCCATACGTTCAAGGCAAGGTCGATCTGGCTAAGGACCAGCTGAACACGATCAAGACCATCTGCGGGACCGGCTGTGAGGAATACGAAGACTTGGCCAAGGCGATCTCCTCCTCATCCAGGAGCTGATCGCAAAGCGCGCGGCAAGTGCCTTGCCGCGCCGTTTCGAGGAGGAAGCAATGGACATGGATAGGCTTCAGGCGCCCATCGCACTTGTGGCGAGACTACTGCTGGCGCAGCTCTTTCTCATCGAGGGCTGGAGCAAGGTCGCGGACTACGCCGGCGCGGTGCAATACATGGACAGCCATGGTGTTTCGGCAAAGCTGCTCCCTCTGGTGATCATAACTGAGTTGGGTGGGGGGCTGCTGGTTGCCTTGGGACTGCTCACACGCTGGGCCGCCACGGCCATGGCGGGTTTCTCGCTGCTGACGGCGGTGTTCTTTCATGCTGATTTCAGCGATGCGGATCAACTGATCATCTTTGAGAAAAACGTCGCGATTGCAGGGGCGTTTTTCCTCCTGATGGCTTGCGGGCCAGGGGTTTGGTCCGTGGATGCGCTGAGGGGCGCTGGTGAAGGACAGGGCTTCTGGAAGGTCTGGAAAAGTGCATGAGCCGGGATAACCGGCAGGCCGGAGAGGCATCTCCCAAGCCGGAACAAACCTCCGCGCCCATGAAGGAACTGTTGAAGAAGATCGCGGAGGAAGTCATGCTACGCCGGCCCCAAGGGACCGCTGTTTCATTCCATTCCATTCCGGCCCGCTTCGGCGGGCTGGGCTTTCTTTTTCGGTTGGACGTCCTCCGAGAAGTCGTGGGCTGCGTGGAAGCGGGTTGATTTACAGAAGCGTATTCCTGCCTGGCGAAGGCCTGCTAACCACCCCGCCGTCCTAGTCAGGGCATCGCCCGCCAGGGGATGTAACAATCCTTTGAGCCGTAAGATTCCATGTCTGGCTGCCCTTATGGACTCCCTCGTCAAACAAGTAGGATTTGACGAGATTGATCAGTTCGGCTTCCACCATTACTCCCGCATTTTTCTGAGCACATATTTCCAGAAAAGCCGCCTCTTTCCCAGAATCGATTATCGTCTTGACCGTCAAGAATATAGTAGAAACAGAGACCCGAAGCGGGTTTTTCTCCGTATAAAATGACGGTGTTTCCATTTAGACCTCCTCGTTCCTTTTATCTCAGATTAACAACCGTTGCGTTATCATAAAACTTATCTACCTTGGATTGCTGGATAGCCAGGAGAGCGCGCCTTTCAGCAGGACTCTTGTTCGAGCCAAATTGCAGGGCCATGATCCCGTTGCCAAACACCCCTATGGGTGCTGCGACTCGTTGTGAGTCGCCACCCTTTAGCGGCAGCGAGAACCCAACAATTACTTTATGAAAGTCTTTTCTCGACACATTGGTGTTGACACTGGCGTCCGCCAAGCGGAAGCCCTGCCTCACTGGACTCAACGTTATTCTTGGATTTATGGACCCACTGAGTGTCGTCTGGAAGTTGAACGTGTCGGTAAGCGTTGGTACTTTGTCACCCGTTAAGTTCGTGATTCGTTAAGATCGAGAAAAATCTTGACTGATTCGGCCAAACCAATGGAGCCGGCTATAGGATAAAGCCAGTTAGGATCATTTCCATCCTTGGGACAAAGCAAGTCCTCGTTCACAATCTTGCCAAAAGTATCACTGATCTGAAAATGGCGAGTGTTCTCGCGCATCCGATCGTTGCTCGCCTTTAGGCCAAAGCCGCCGCCGCCACGAGTAAATGCGCCGAGAAAATCGACTTGAGCATCAGCCTCATTGTCTTCCGTAATATCAAATGTAAACTCATATGCGATTGCCGTTTTGGAATACTTATCGACAAAAAAACGCGTGTCCGGATCCAAACTGGACAGAGCCATGTCTTTAAAGCTCAGTGTGTTGTCTTGCAATTGTTTCGCAATCTCGCGCGTCTTGGCCGAAGAGCTCCTGGCCAAAAGGGCAATTGCTTTGTGTTGGACCGCATCCCGCGCTTCACATCGGATCTTGTTGACTATTTCGTATGTATCATAGCCGGTAACGTCGTCCGGCAGGGGATGAATAGCGCACCCGGCGACGGTCATCGAGAGACAACACATCAGCGATAATCTGGTAAGCGGCATTTCACCGACTCGCGTTTGCGGGATGCTGCAATGCTCGACACTCTGCTCGGAGCAGCCAAGCTTATTGCAGATGGACGAACGCCTGTCTGTATCCTTTGGGTCACAGTTGCAACTGTAAGTAGCAGACCAGTGTCGTATACTGCTGGGGCGTGGGCTTGGCTCGCCCGTCGGTCAGGCGTCGCGGCCAGGCTTGGAGCGAGGGCCTGGTAGCTGCTGAACGCAAGATGCGCCGACCGAGGAACATCGAGGGATTCTGGACCGGGCAGACGCCCCCCCCTTTCGGATCGCCGCCAAACATACCTGTCTTGCGGTTGCGCCGGAGGCGCGACAGCCGCCGCGCCCTTCGACGCACGCCGGGCTGCTTCCGGGAAGGGTCGCGATCGAGAGGCCGGCCCGGCTTGCTGCGGCGGGGCGGGGCATTCTTGCCGGGAAACGTAAAGTCGTGGCGGGTCTAGGGCAACGATTGCTCTTGGAAGCCGTTACCGTCCCTGATGGGGCGCATACCCCGTCCCCACGGCCTCCGACCCTCCAGCGGAGGCCGTGGCAGTTTGCGAGCCGGGTCCGATGCGGGGAAGCGGCAGGGCGTGAACGATGGCCGCTTTGATGGCCGCTTTGTGCGGGCGCCCATGGACCCGTATCCTGTGCGCGCCATAATGCCAGGGCCACCCCTGAGGAGGTTTTTTCGATGACCAAATCCAAGCTTATCTTCGCGGCTGCCGTCCTGGCGCTACCGTTCACAGCCTTTGTGGGAGCTGCAGGAGCCGCGACGGCCCATAACTCACAAACCGGTGCAAACACCACGAATGCCAACGATAATTCAGCGATGTCTGCGAGGCACATGGGATCAATGAAGATCAAGAAGAAGCATAAGATGCATCACATGAAGTCCATGTGACCGAGGCTCGCGGCCGCAGGGCGCAGGATGCGCCAGCTAGAGCTGTTTTGCATGTGCATAACCGCCGAAGCATGCTGTTAACAAAGTGTTAATAAAGTACCGTCGTTACGGCGGACCGCAGAAACACCCGGCACACGAGGGCGCCGGGTGTTTCGTCGTTACGGGTGTGCTTCATAAGACCGCAAGCGCGCCCCGCGCCATGCAGCTCGGAACACGATGTTGCCATCCCGAATGCCAATCCAGGCTGCGCCAACACCGAATGCCATCCCGGCGAAGTGCGTATAATCGGGCATGAACGCCTCGGGCGGAGGGCCGACAGCACCGGCATAATCCGGCCAAGCCAGGGCAGGCGAGCCCGCGACCGAACCGGAAAGTTCCGCCGTTGCGCCACGATCGGGTCGATCCAGCTCTCGACCAACATGCCGGACAAAGCCTCACGGCGGAAACGCTTCCCGAGGATTTCGCCTTGCCGAGCGCTCCAAGGTCCGACGGCGCCACGACGTCCGACCCGAGCTACAATGAGCTGGGCAGCACCCGCTACATCCGGGCCGGGGTTGCGCTCCTCCTGGCCGGCTTCGCGACCTTTTCGCTGCTCTACTGCCCGCAACCGCTGCTGCCTACGCTGGCCCGTACTTTCGGGATCGGAGCCGCGGCAAGTTCCCTCGCAATCTCGCTCAGCACCGGTTTCCTGGCGCTGTCGATCATGCTGGCTGCCACCTTGTCCGATCGTTGGGGGCGCAAACCCGTGATGGCGGCGTCGCTGGTCGCTGCGGCCATGCTCAATGGGGCGGCGGCCCTGGCGCCGAACTGGACCATCTTCCTCGTTCTGCGCGCATGCGAAGGCCTGGCGCTCGGCGGCGTGCCGGCCGTGGCCATGACCTATCTGGCGGAGGAAACCGATCCGAAGGGACTTGGCCTGGCCATGGGCATCTATGTCGGAGGCACGGCCGTCGGCGGCATGGGGGGACGGGTCATCACCGGCCTCGCGGCAAGTTGGATCTCGTGGCGCGCCGCCGTGGGAATCATCGGCCTCGTCGGATTGGCGGCGGGGCTGGGCTTTCTCCTCCTGCTGCCGCCATCCCGCCATTTCCGGCCCAAGACCGTCGACCTGCAGCATCAGGCGGAAGCGTTTCGGGATGCGTTGCGGACGCCGAGGCTGTTTGCGGTTTATGCCTTCGCGTTCCTGGCAATGGGTGCTTTCGTCGTCGTCTACAACTATGCCGGGTTCCGTCTCGAAGACGCGCCCTATCGGCTCGACCAAGCCCAGGAAGGCCTGATCTTCACGCTCTACCTCCTCGGGACTGCCAGCTCGACGGTGGCCGGCAGCATGGCGGATCGGTTCGGCCGGGCGCCGGTGATGGTCGCCTCGCTGGCGCTGGCGCTGCTCGGCGTCGCGGTCTCGCTGTTTGCCCCGCTGGCCGCCGTCATCCTCGGCATCGCGCTCGTCACGCTCGGCTTCTTCGCCGCTCACGCCGTGGCGAGCGGATCGATAGGCGGCATGGCGGGCGGCGCCAAGGGGCAGGCGGCCTCGCTCTATCTGCTCAGCTACTACGCCGGCTCGAGCCTGCTCGGGACGGCAGGCGGCTGGTTCTGGACGCTCGGGCGCTGGCCCGCCGTCGCAGGTTTCGTGGCGGCGCTTCTTCTAGCGGCGCTGGCCATCGCGTTTCGCCTGTCCCG
>JBBPYT010000461.1:0-6693 GCA_038199665.1 Hyphomicrobiales bacterium | reverse complement strand
GGCATTTGCCAGACTGCGCAGCAGATCGGCCATCTCGCGCAAATGGCCGATCTTGATTTCCAGCTCGGCGACATGGGCCAGCGCGATTGCCTTGACTTCCGAACTGGAGCGGTTGCGGTCGCTCCAGAGTCTGAGCAGGTCCCTAACTCGGTCGATCGAGAACCCGAGGTCCCGAGCGCGGCGGATGAACTGCAGCCGGTTGACGTCCTCTGTCGTATAGCTTCGGTAATTGCTCGCCTGTCGGATGGCGGACGGGATGAGTCCGATCACTTCGTAGTGCCGGATCATCTTTGCCGTAACGCCGCAATTGGCCGAAGCCTGTCCGATGTTCATTCGTGCGCTCCGATCCGCCTGACGTTACCCTAGGAGGAACGTGCAAGGTAGCCAAGGTAGTGCGCCGAGGGTGACCATCGGCGACCCGACGGTCTCGGACGGCGAGTTCTTGGGGATAGGCCGTCCTGACGATCTCATTGATGAAGACAGGAAAGCGACGCAAGTCGCTGTCTTAGCATGATGAATGAGCTTAGCGTTCGGTTGCTCAGCCAAAGCTCTGCGGATCCACGTCGATCGCGACCATGATCCCTTCGCGGGGCTTCGGCGCACCCGCGATCATGCGGCGCAGAAAGGCCTGAAGATCGGCCGATCGAGGTGCCTTGACCAGGAGTCTGAAGCGATAGCGGCCACGTACCATCGCGATCGGCGCCTCGGACGGCCCGAAGATTTCGATCCCTACTTGGTCGGCGCCTCCGCCAGGACCTGCTTCCTTCATCTCATACGCCGCCCGGGCGAGGGCACGGCCGTGCGCTTCGGCCTTCGCGCGATCGGGGCCGGAGATGATCACCGCCGCGAGCCGCCCGAAAGGCGGAAAGCCGCCGCGCCGGCGTGAATCGATCTCGGTTGCGTAGAACCGCTCCGCATCGCCGGTCAGAAGCGCGCGCATGACCGGATGGTGAGGCTGCCAAGTTTGAACGAAAGCCCGTCCGGGCTTTTCACCCCGTCCGGTGCGTCCGGCGACCTGTTGCAGCAGCTGGAACGTTCGCTCCGACGCCCGGAGATCGCTGTTCGCCAGCCCCACATCGGCGTCGATGATCCCTGCGAGCGTGAGGTGTGGAAAATGGTGTCCCTTAGCCACGAGCTGAGTCCCAACCACGATGTCGACCTCGCGTCGCGCCACCGCGCCGAGTTCGTCGCGCAGCCGTTCCGTACTGCCGGGGAAATCGGACGACAGGACGAGGGTACGCGCGTTCGGGAAAAGTTCCGCCGCTTCCTCCGCGATGCGCTCGACCCCGGGGCCGCAAGCGACCAGGGAGTCCACGGCGCCGCAGGCCGGACAGTGGTTGGGGCGATGCTCGATGTGGCCGCAATGGTGGCAGATGAGCGCATTGCGGAACCGGTGCTCGACGAGCCACGCCGAGCATCGGCCGCAGGTGAAGCGATGTCCGCAGGTTCGGCACAAGGTCAGCGGAGCGTAACCCCGGCGGTTCAGGAACAGCAAAGCCTGCTCGCTCCGCGCGACGGTCTCTTGCACGGCCTGAACGAGGGTCTGTGCGATCCATCTTCCGCGCGGAGGCTGCTGTCTGCGCAGATCGACGGCCTCGATGGCCGGCATGTCGCGACCCCCGACGCGCGTTGGTAGCCGTGCGTGTGCGTAGCGGCCCGCATCGGCGTTGACCCGCGTCTCGATCGAGGGTGTAGCCGACGCAAGGATCACGGCAGCACGTTCCAGTCTGCCGCGCACGACGGCCATGTCGCGCGCATGATAGGTGACGCCGTCGTCCTGCTTGTAGGCGACTTCATGCTCTTCATCGACGACGATCAGGCCGAGGTTGCGGAAAGGCAGGAACAGGCTTGATCGCGCTCCGACCACGACCCGGACTTCGCCGGATGCAACCCCGGCCCAAACCCGCGCGCGCTGCCGAGGAGGCACGGCGGAATGCCATTCGGCAGGACGGGTCCCGAACCGCTTGGTGAACCGGTCGAGGAACTGCGCCGTGAGCGCGATTTCGGGAAGGAGAACGAGCGCCTGTCGCTCAACCCTCAGCGCCGCGGCGACCGCCTCGAAATAGACCTCCGTCTTGCCCGACCCTGTCACCCCTTCGAGCAGCGTGACCCCGAAGCGGGCCACTCGGACCGCCTCGGCGAGAGTCTGCGCCGCGTCTCGCTGCGGCGGCTCCAGAGCCACCATGCGGTGACCAGGGTCGGGGGCGGCAGGCGGCCCTTCGCCGGGCAGCGCCAAGGGTTCCAGCGTCCCTTCATCGACCAGACCGTCGATGACCCCGGTACTGCATCGGGCCGCCTCGGCCAGCGCTCGCTTACTGAGGACGAGCCCTTCGGGAAGAGCCTCGAGAACCCGCATGCGAGCCGGCGTCAACCGTTTCGGCAACGGTCCGGCGCGGCGGAATCCGACCCGGACGGGTTCGGGTCCGGCATTCTCCGGGGCGCGGACCGTCATGCGGAGCACCATGCCGCGCGGGGACAACGTCCATCGTGCCAGCCAGTCGACGAATCGTCGCAACGGCTCGCGTAGCGGCGTCCGATCCAATTTCTCACGCACGGGCTTCAGGTTGTCGCCGCCGGCCGAGGCTCGCGCGTCCCAGACGACGCCGAGCGTTTCGCGCGTCCCGAGCGGAACGACAACAAAGTCGCCCGCCGCGAGATCGAGCCCGGGCGGGACCCGATAGGAGTAAGCCGTGTCGATCGCGACGGGGATCAGCACATCGACGATCGTGGCGCGCTCCGACGTGCTTCGGGCGCTCTGCGCCTTCCCGATGGCTTGGAGGGTCGTCATCGCATGCTAGGGCTGGGCTTTGGGAACTGCCGTCAGGAGCGCCAGCAGGCTCGCGGCATCGGGGCGAGGCGCCACCTCGATCGTTGCTGCGCCGGAGCCGCACAGAGGCACTGAGACATCGGTGGAAAGGCAGTAATGCCGAAGCTGCAGAAAGGCGGGGAGGACCTGGTGGCGTCGAGCGAGATCGAGCGCCAGCGTGGCGCTTCGGCGCGAGAAGTGGAGGGCCGCATCGACCCGGCCCGTTCCCAGCGCTTCTATGACGGGAGCGGCCCAGGCTTTTGCGCCGCGAGCTTCGTAGGCCACATGAACCGTCAAAAAGATCCCAGCCTCGTCCAATGCGGCTTCGAGCGTGGGCTTGCGGTGGCGGCCGGCAAGGTAAAGAACCCGGGCGGATCGGTTCAGGGTGGAGGTCACCAGGGCCGCCAGATCGGCAGCATGGCTGTCGCACCGGAACAAGTTCGTAAAGCCGGCCGCCCTAGCCGCCTCCGCAGTCCGGTTCCCGACCGCGAAGAAGGGCCTTTGTCGCTGGGGTGCCGGAATGGCGGCGCCCTTCGGCAACGCATGCGCGCTCGTGGCGATCGTCGCATCGAAAGGGCCTGACGGAGCGGTGAAGGGGGCGGAGACCATGTCAATGACCGGTGCCAGGATGGCTTCGTGCCCCAACGCGGCAAGCCGTCCTGCGGTCCGTGCACCGTCGGGGTTTGCTCGGGCGACCAAAATGCGCAAGCTCAGCTCGCCGCGCGGAAAGGGGAGAGAATGCGGACCGGTGCCCGCGCCAGCAGGTCGTGACCGGCATCTTCGCCGAGACGCGCCGCGAACCCGGCCGGGCCACGAGCGAACGTCTCAACGGCATCCGAGCCGTCGGGGGCGAGCACCAGGCCGCGGAACTCCAGATCCGTGCCGCTCATGCGCGCATGACCCGCGATAGGCGTTCGGCATGAGCCATCGAGGGTTGCCAGGAAGGCTCGCTCGCAGGTTACGGCCAATCCGGTTTCGTCATCCAGAACGGGGGCGAGCCGGTCGGCAACGCCGGTGTCCCCGGTGCGGGTCGTGATCGCGATGGCGCCCTGTCCTACGGCGGGAAGAAAATGATCCGTGTCGAGAATCGCCGTGGCGCGGTGCGCGAGTGCCAGGCGTTTGAGCCCGGCCAACGCCAGGATGGTGGCATCGAATTCGCCGCTGTCGAGCTTGCGCAGCCGCGTTTCCACGTTGCCTCGCAGCAGTTTGACGGCGAGGTCGGGCCGGAATCGCTTCACCTGTGCCTGTCGCCGAAGCGATGCGGACCCCACCACGGCGCCTGACGGAAGATCGTTGAAGTGCCGGGCGCGGGGCGCCACGAGGACGTCGCGGACATCCTCGCGCGGCAGGTAACCCGCAATCACAATGGCGTTCGGCAGGAGGGTCGGCAGATCCTTGGCCGAATGTACCGCAAGGTCGATAGCGCCATCGATCAGCGCCCGGTCGAGCTCCTTCGTGAACAGGCCCTTGCCCCCGGCCTCCGACAATGCCCGATCCTGGATCGCATCGCCGGTGGTGCGAATTGGCACGATCGCGAGGCGCTCCACGGACCATCCGTGAGCTTGCGCGATTCTTGCCCGGACCTCGTCGGCCTGGGCTAGGGCGAGGGGGCTGCCGCGAGTGCCGAGCCGCAGCACAATGTTGTCGCCCACCACTTGCCCTTCCATCTTGTTCACCCAGTGCCGCATCTATAGGCTGCGAACTCGTCTTTCGAAAGGCAAGCATGCGGGTTTTGGGCATCGAGACGACGTGCGACGAGTCGGCGGCGGCCGTCGTACGGCTGAGGGACGAGGGCGGCGGCGAGATCCTGTCCAATGAGATCCTGAGCCAGATCGCCGATCATGCGGCGTTCGGGGGCGTCGTGCCCGAAATCGCGGCGCGGGCGCATGTCGAGGTGATCGACCGTCTGATTTCCCGCGCGCTCGAAGTGGCCGGCGTAGAATTGGCCGATCTTGACGGCATCGCCGCGGCGGCCGGTCCGGGTCTGATCGGCGGCGTGCTGGTGGGACTGACCACGGCGAAATCGCTGGCCCTCGCCTTGCGCAAACCGCTGGTTGCGGTCAACCATCTCGAAGGCCATGCCTTAACGGCGCGCCTCACCGACAACGTGCCGTTCCCCTATCTGTTGCTGCTCATGTCGGGCGGTCACACGCAGTTGATCGCGGTCCGCGGCGTCGGCGACTACGGGCGTCTCGGCACCACGCTCGACGACGCGATCGGCGAGGCCTTCGACAAGACCGCGAAATTGCTGGGGCTTGCCTATCCGGGCGGTCCTGCGGTCGAGGCGGAGGCTCGGCGCGGGGACAGTTCGCGCTTCGTCTTGCCCCGCCCAATGCTCGGCCGTCCCAAGCCGGACTTTTCCCTTGCGGGTCTGAAGACCGCGGTACGGCTCGAGGCCGAGCGCGTAGCGCCGCTCTCCGCCGCCGACGTTGCCGACCTTTGCGCTTCCTTCCAGGCCGCCGTCGTGGATGTCGTCATCGATCGCACGCGTGCCGCGCTTCGCGCCTTCCGGGACATGGCCGGCATGCCGAACGCCCTGGTGGCTGCCGGCGGCGTCGCGTCGAACGACGCGGTGCGCCGGGCTTTGGCGCGGTTCGCCGGGGAAAGCGGGCTCAAGCTCGTACTGCCGCCTGCGGCCTTGTGCACGGACAACGGCGCCATGATTGCCTGGGCCGGAGTGGAGCGACTCCTGCTCGGGTTGACGGACGACATGACTGTGGCGGCGCGTCCCCGCTGGCCGCTCGACCCGTCCGCCGAACGCGTCGGCGGCGGACGAGCCTAGGCGGTGTTCGAGCGCATCGTCGTGCTCGGCGCCGGTGCCTGGGGCACCGCGCTCGCCAATGTTGTGGCGCGACAGAATCGCAAGGTTTTTTTGTGGTCGCGCAGCGCCGGACAGGCTGCCCGTATCGAGACTATGCGGGAGAATCTGGCCTATCTGCCGGGAGTGCGGCTGGCCGACGAGGTGCAAGCCGTGGCGGACCTGACCTGCGTGCAAACCGCCGATCTCATCCTCGCGGCCGTTCCGGCGCAAAGTCTGCGCGCCGTGCTGGCAAGCCTGCCGCCGTTGCGAAAGGCCGTACCCGTTTTGGTCTGCGCCAAGGGAATCGAAGGGCGGACCGGGTCGTTGATGAGCGAAGTCGTGGGCGAGTGCTTGCCGGACCACCCGCCGGCCGCCCTGTCGGGACCGAGCTTCGCGGTCGATGTCGGTCGCGGCCGGCCGACCGCGGTCACGGTCGCGGCCGAGGGCGAGGATCTTGCTCAGGCCCTTGCGGAAGGCCTGGGGCGGCCGTCGTTCAGGCTCTACTTCACGACCGATCTTCGCGGCGTGGAGATTGGCGGAGCCGCAAAGAATGTGCTCGCAATCGCCTGCGGCGTTGCGGCCGGGCTCGATCTTGGTGCCAGCGCCGCAGCAGCGCTGATCGCTCGGGGCTTTGCAGAACTGACGCGTTTCGGTCGCGTTTCTGGCGGGCGTCCGGAAACCATGATGGGCCTTTCGGGTTTGGGGGATCTAGTGCTGACCTGCTCTTCCATCCAGTCGCGCAATTTCGCCTTGGGCAAGGCTCTGGGAGGGGGCCTATCGTTGCAGCAGGCCAGCGATGGACGGCTTGCTGAAGGCGTCCCTACCGCCGCTATCCTGGTTGAACTCGCCCGAACCAGGGGAGTGGAGATGCCGATCTGCGAGAGCGTCTCCGCTATCCTGTCCGGTGCGCTCGACGCCCGGATGGCGCTAGACTTCTTGCTGGCACGGCCCGCCAAGGCAGATGCGGGTTTAGATTTCTACGCTACACCAGGTTAGAAGAGACACTTAAACCGGATTCTGACCCATGGCGCACTGGCTTGTAAAGAGTGAACCGTCGAGCTGGTCTTTCAAGCAGCAGCTCGACGCG
>JBBPYT010000460.1:0-2328 GCA_038199665.1 Hyphomicrobiales bacterium | reverse complement strand
GGAAGTCTCGGTTGATCAGAACCTGAACGAACCTCAGGATGAGAAGCAAAATGATCGGAGACACGTCGATTCCACCGAGATTCGGCAGTATACGCCGGATAGGCCGCAGCACGGGCTCAGTCAGGGCGTTGAGAAAGTTCCAGACCGAGCGCACGATATTGTTACGGAAGTTGATTACATCGAAGGCCAGAAGCCAGGACATGATCGCCGTCGCGATAATGACATAGCTATACAGACTGAGGATCGTGTTGACGAGATGCAAGATGGCGTACATTGAGGCTCCGACAAGGCTCGGACGCGGAGACCGGAGTGTCCGCCCGGGATCGATGTAGCTCTCCGCCCAGCCCCCCGCAAGGCTCGGCGGCAACGATGGCGCGAAACGCCGTCTCGAAGGGCTTCACCCCTAGGTGGCACAACGATCTGTTGCGTCCGCTCTTGGATCGGTGCGGCATCTCGAGGCGGCGCGTCGCCGTGCACACCGAGATGGGCGATGCCGGCCAGGCCCGGCCGCCAATTCGGGCCGCGAGGGGTATGGCCCGCTATACTCCCGGCGGGCTTGGCTCCATCGAACCTTCATCCTCCTTCCCATCCTCGACCCGGTAGCCGTATTCGGCGGCGGCCTCGGATAGCCAATGCCAAAAACTACCCGCAAAACTGCCCGGCACCGCGATGGTGTACGTCGGCGCCTCGTCCAGTTGCCAAAGATGGGCGGACATCCCAACTGCCTGGGTCAGGGCGACATCGCCCGGCCCGAAGGCGCGCGGATGAAGGTCGATCTCGAAGCCCTTGGCCAGGGCGTCGCGGGCGCGGGCGCCGCCAACGGTGAGGGTGGCGCGAGAATGGCTCTGGTCGATGAACACCCCATAGGGTGCCAAGTCCGTCAGGCCGGCCGCGAGTTCGGCGTAAGAACCGGGCCCGCGAACGAGCCACTGACTCGGCCCCGCCCACAAAAAGATCAGGTTGCGGCCCTCCACCCACCGCGGCGAGGTGGGCAACTCGACCCGCCAGCCCTTGGCAGCTTTCAGCAGTTCCGTCCCCTGGCCTTTGCGGGCGGCCAGAAGCAGCATGCCAGCCCGTGTAGGCTCGCTGATGACGACGCCGGGCTGCTGCCCGGTGGTGCCGAAACGGCCGCGCCGCCAAAGTCCGGTCCAGGGCGAAAGCTCGGCAAGCGAAATCTCCGCCACGCAGCCGCACTCCTTCGGGATCGTAGAATACAGGCGAGCAGACTTCGACGAGGGTATCGCGACCCCTTACCGGATCGTAGGCGCGCACCCGCTCTCCCAGACGTTGCGGGCCACGTCGCAGCAGCCCGAGCGCGATCGGGCCGAACATCGGCGAGAAGGCCGCCGAGGTTATGTGGCCTTCGTCGTTCCTCGCCTTGTTCTCGGCACCGGGACGGAGCAGGTGGGCGCCCGCGCTCACCGGTTCGCTTGGGTTGACGGGCTTGAATCCGACCAGCGAGGGCCGCTCGTGATCGACGAGCGCCGCGCGGCCCGCCATCACGGCGCCGATGAAGTCCTTCTTGGTCGACATCATCCTGCCGAGACCGAGGTCGTTTGCCGTGGTCTGCCCGTTGAGTTCCCCGCCGGCCGCATGGCCTTTCTCGATGCGCAGCACGCTCAGCGCCTCGAGGCCGTACGGCGCAATCTCGAAGGGCGCGCCCGCTTCCATCAAGGCGCGCGCGACGGCATCGCCGAAACGCGACGGAACGCCGATCTCGAAAGCCAACTCGCCAGAGAAGGAGATGCGGAACAGCCGCGCCGGGGTCCCGTCCCGAAGATGGACAGAGGCCGAGGCCATGAACGGAAAGGCTGCGTTCGACAGGTCGAAATCCGGCCGGAGCAGTGCCGCCACGGTTTCGCGCGAACGCGGCCCCGCGACGGCGAACTGGGCCCACTGCTCGGTCACCGACGCGAAGGCGACGTCGAGTTCCGGCCAAAGACCCTGGGCGCAGAACTCCATATGACTCATGACGCGCACCGCATTGGCGGTGGTGGTGGAGAGGACGAAGCGTTCGCGGTCCAGGCGAGCGACGGTGCCGTCGTCCATGACGAAACCATCCTCGCGCAGCATCAACCCGTAGCGGGCGCGCCCGGCCGGTAGGGTCGACATCGTATTGGTATAAAGGCGGTCAAGGAACGCCGCCGCATCGGCGCCGACAACCTCGATCTTGCCGAGGGTGGAAACGTCGCAGATCCCGACCCGCTCCCGCACCGCTCGGACTTCACGGTCGCAGGCATCGCGCCAGTCCCGGTCGCCCGGCCGAGGGAAATATTGCGCCCGCAGCCACAGGCCCGCTTCCATGAACACGGCGCCCTGCTCGGCCGC
>JBBPYT010000459.1:0-5039 GCA_038199665.1 Hyphomicrobiales bacterium | reverse complement strand
TGCACGCGAACCACGAACCGGACTCTTCCCGGTGCTCGCCTTGACCTTGTCGCGTGGCCGTTTCAAAACGGCATCATCCGGTTCGACAGGTTCGCTTTTGGCCAACGTCACTCTCGTCGACAATTACGACAGCTTCACCTGGAATCTGTTCCACTATCTTGGCGCGTTGGGCGCAACCGTGACTGTCGTTCGCAACGACGCGAGGTCGGTGGAGGGTGTGCTCGAAGACAATCCCGATGCGATCGTCCTGTCGCCCGGGCCCCGTACGCCGCACGACGCGGGCATTTGCCTGGACCTCCTGAGGGCGGCCGGAAACACCACGCCCATCCTTGGCGTTTGCTTGGGGCACCAAGCGATCGGCGACGCCTATGGGGCGGAAATCACGCGTGCTCCTACCCCCATGCACGGCAAGGTGTCGACGATCCATCATCAAGGCGGAGCCGTCTTCCGCGGCATCAATGGCCCGTTCCGAGCAACGCGCTACCATTCGTTGATCGTCGACGAGACATCGCTCCCGGCCGACCTGGTCGTAACGGCGCGCTCCGATGACGGAGTGGTCATGGGCTTGTCTCACCGGGTGCACCCCGTTCACGGCGTGCAATTTCATCCGGAAAGCATTTCGTCCGAATATGGGCATGTCATTTTGAAGAATTTTCTCGTGATCGCGGACGATTTTCGGGCGAGACTGGTCTGATGGACGCGTTCAAGCCCCTGCTCGGCAAGGTAGCAACAGGCGCCTCCCTCACGCGGGCTGAGGCGGCATTGGCCTTCGACCACATTCTGTCCGGCGAAGTCACCCCGGCACAGGTGGGTGGCTTCCTGATGGCTTTGCGGGTTCGGGGCGAAACCGTCGAGGAAATCACCGGCGCCGTCACGGCGATGCGGGCCAAAATGCTGCCCGTTGCGACCCGAGCGGATGCGATCGACATCGTCGGAACGGGCGGTGACGGGTTGGGATCATACAACGTCTCGACCCTGGCTGCCGTGATCGTCGCGGCCTGCGGCGTTCCGGTCGCCAAACACGGCAACCGAGCCGCTTCCTCGCGCTCGGGCGCGAGCGACGTTTTGACCGCGCTTGGGGTCAGGATCGGACTGGCGCCCGAACGTGTGGCCCAGTGCATCGAGCAGGCGGGAATCGGCTTCATGATGGCGCAGGCCCACCACGCCGCGATGCGCCATGTCGGGGCGGCACGGGTCGAACTCGGCACCCGCACCATCTTCAATCTGCTCGGTCCCCTGTCCAACCCGGCCGGCGTCAGGCAGCAGTTGCTCGGAGTGTTTTCAAAAGCCTGGATGGAGCCTTTGGCTCTGGTGCTGCGCAATCTCGGGAGCCGTCGTGTCTGGGTGGTGCACGGCAGCGACGGGCTGGACGAGATGACCACCACGGGACCGACCAGCGTCACCGCGCTCGAGGACGGAACGGTCCGCCATTTCGAGGTGACGCCCGCTGAGGCCGGGCTGTCGCGCGCCAAGCCGGATGAACTGAAAGGCGGCGATCCGGCCCATAACGCGGCCGCATTCCGGTCGGTGCTCGACGGCGCCAAGACCCCGTACCGCGACATAGCGGTGTTGAACGCTGCGGGCGCCCTCGTGGTGGCCGGAACGGCGCCGGATCTGCGCCAAGCGGCCGCACTTGCGGCCCGCGCCATCGATGACGGCCGCGCCACGGCAACGCTCGACCGATTGATCGTCCTGTCCAACCAGGAGGTTCCCGCAGAGTTGACCGCAAGGTGAGTGCATGAACGATATCCTCAGCCGGATCGAGCGGTACAAGCGCGACGAGATCGCCGGCGCGAAGCTGGCCACCCCGCAGCACGTCCTCGAAAGGCAGGTCGCCGACCTGGCGCCGCCGCGCGGCTTCGCCAGGGCCATCGAACGCAAGCATGCCGCCAGCGAGTACGCGCTCATCGCGGAAATAAAGAAGGCGAGCCCGTCCAAAGGCTTGATCCGCGCCGATTTTGCGCCGGCCGAGCTGGCCCGAGCCTACGCGACGGGCGGAGCGGCCTGTCTTTCCGTTCTGACCGATACGCCGTCCTTCTCGGGGCGACCCGAAGACCTTGGCGTGGCGCGCCAGGCCTGCGTCCTCCCGGTTCTGAGAAAGGATTTCATCTACGATCCTTACCAGTGCTGGCAGGCCCGGTCGTGGGGTGCAGATTGCATCCTCATCATCATGGCGGCGGTCGACGATGCCGCCGCCCGCGACATCGCCGCAACGGCGCACGATCTCGGTATGGACGTCCTGACCGAAGTTCACGCGGCACCGGAACTCGACCGCGCCCTCGAACTCGGCACGCGCCTCGTTGGCATCAACAACCGCAACTTGCGGACCTTCGAGGTCGACCTCGCCGTGTCGGAACAGCTTGCCCCTCAAGTCCCGGCGGACCGCATCGTGGTCGGGGAGAGTGGTATCTTCCGACATTCGGACTGCGAAAGGCTCGCGCAAGTCGGCATTCGCACCTTCCTGGTCGGAGAAAGCCTGATGCGGCAGTCGGATGTCGCGTCGGCAACCCGCAGCCTTCTCGAACACGTTCACGCGATATCATGACCGGCCTCACGCACCTCGACGCGGCCGGGCAGGCCCGGATGGTCGATGTTTCGGCCAAGACGCCCACCGACAGGATCGCGGTCGCGGAAGGCTCCGTCGTGATGCTGCCGGCGACGCTCGAGCTCGTGGTGTCCGGCAATGCGAAGAAGGGGGACGTGCTGGGCACAGCCCGCATCGCCGGCATCATGGCGGCGAAGCGCACGCATGAGCTTGTTCCGCTATGCCATCCCCTGATGCTGACCGGGCTCACGGTCGACCTATTGCCCGATGCCACGCTTCCCGGAGTGCGGGTCAGGGCAAGCGTCAAGACCACGGGTCAGACGGGTGTCGAGATGGAAGCCTTGACGGCCGTGGCGGTCGCCTGCCTGACCGTTTACGACATGGTGAAGGCCGTCGATCGCGGGATGCGGATCGTCGACGTGCACCTTCTCGAAAAGTCCGGCGGCGCATCCGGCGGGTACAGAGCGGATCAACGGTGACCGGCTCTGCGCCGCTGATGCCGGTCGAGGATGCCTTGCGCAGAATCCTGGGTTCGGCGCAGCGCGTCGACGGTGTCGAGATGGTGACTTTGCGCAAGGCAGCAGGTCGTACTTTGGCGAGCGACCTATCCGCGCTGAGGACGCAGCCCCCGGTCCCGGTATCGGCCATGGACGGCTATGCGGTACGGGCAGCAGATGTAGAGAAAGCTCCGGTACGCCTGGCCTTGATCGGCGAAAGCGCCGCCGGCCGGGGATTCGGCGGTGAGGTCGGCGCGGGCGAGGCGGTAAGAATCTTCACGGGTGCGCCGGTGCCGGCAGGCGCCGATTGCGTGTTGATCCAGGAAGACGCCGATCCCAGCGGCGACACCGTACTGGCGCTCCACAGGGTCCATTCTGGCCTGCATATCAGGGCCGCGGGTCAGGATTTTCGTCGGGGCGAGACGCTGCTCAGAGCCGGCCGGCGCCTCGGCGCATCGGATATCGCCCTAGCGGCCGCGATGAACTATCCCGTGGTGCCGTGTGCCCGCCGGCCCCGTGTCGCCATTCTGGCCACGGGCGACGAACTGGTCGCACCCGGTCTCGAACCGGGTCCCGACCGGATCGTGGCCTCGAACGGGTTTGCGCTTTCCGCCATCGTGGAAAGCGCAGGCGGAGAAAGCCTCGATCTCGGTATCGCCCCCGACGACGTCGATGCTCTGCAGGCAAGTTTCCGCCGCGCCCTGGCACAGGGCGCCGACCTCCTCGTGACGCTCGGCGGCGCTTCTGTCGGCGATCGCGATCTCGTTCTGCGTGCGTTGACGGGACGGGGTATGGCGCTCGACTTCTGGCGCATCGCCATGCGGCCTGGCAAACCGCTGATGCATGGCCGACTCGGCGCCATGCAGGTGCTCGGCCTCTCTGGCAATCCGGTTTCGGCCATCGTATGCGGCCTGCTGTTCGTTCGCCCGCTCGTACGTGCCCTGAGCGGCGACCCCAATGCGGGGGCCGACCCTTCCGAACCCGCCGCTCTGGCTGCATCGCTGCCCGCCAACGATGGGCGCCAGGAATACATGCGCGGACGATTGACCCGGTCCGGAGCAGCGTTGCCGGAAGCCATGCCGGGCGCGCGTCAGGATTCCTCGATGCTCAAGGCGCTTTCGGAGGCGGATTGCCTCATCATCCGCCCTCCGCACGCACCCGCCGCGTCAGCCGGCACAGCGTGCCGGATCATCCGACTTCAGGCTTTCGATGCTTGATCGACGACATCGTTCACCAGGGCTTTGAACTCAGGTCGGCGCCGCCACCCTGCGGCTTCTCGAAGCCGGCTGGAAGTTGCTTGAGGCGCCATGGGCCGACGAACGCTTCCGATGGCTCACCGAGGGAGTCCGATGGCGCGGCGAAGCTCCATCCTGCTTCATTCTTCATTCCCGAGTTGTTAACCTGAAATCGAATCGCTCGCCTTTTCGCCAGAGGCTTGCAGAACGCAGCAAGAACATATAGCGTTCGTTCATGGTTTGTTTGAGCTTGTATCGCAACATCGGGCTCGATCGAGCCGTTTCGAATTCCTACCCAAGGCGCGCCCATGCTGACCGAAAAGCAGAGCGAGTTGCTCCGGTTCATACACCTTCGCTTGAAGCGGACCGGCGTTCCTCCGTCTTTCGACGAAATGAAGGAGGCGCTTGATCTAAGATCCAAGTCAGGCATCCACCGCCTGATCATCGCCTTGGAGGAGCGAGGCTTCATCCGCCGCCTGCCGAATCGGGCCCGCGCCCTCGAGGTGCTGCGCCTGCCCGAGGCTGCAACGCCTCAGGAAACACGGCCGAAGAGTTTTTCGCCCAGTGTCATCGAAGGCAGCCGCAACGTGGTGCGCGGCAGACCCGCGACAAGGGACAGTGAGGCGCCGGGTGCTTTGGACATACCGGTCATGGGAAGGATTGCTGCCGGCACCCCTATCTCCGCCATCCAGAACCGGAGCCATACGATCAGCATCCCGATGGATTTCCTGGCCGGCGGCGAGCATTTCGCCTTGGAGGTTC
>JBBPYT010000458.1:0-13123 GCA_038199665.1 Hyphomicrobiales bacterium | reverse complement strand
CGCTCGTCGATTATCGCACCATCGTCGAACTCATCGGGGCCACGACCTCGACGACCGGCCTGACGGTCCGATGTGAACTCGATCGGACCCTCTATCCCGCCGGCGTGAAGATATCCGACGCAGATATGGAACAGCTCAACATCGTTCCAGACCCATTCCACGGCGAATGGAACTATACTGTCACACCCAAAACATCGATATCGAAGCAATAAATCTTCGACGCTTCCTTAATCGTTCCGAAAGGTCCGTCACATTGACGACAGCATCGAGGACTTCGGCTTGGGCCCAAAAGTTCAAACAGTAATGCCCTGCAGAGCATGCTCGCTGTTGCGGTCGAACAGGTAGACGTGGTTGGAGGCGAAGGTCGCATAGACCGGATCGCCCGCCCGGTGGCGCACCTTGCCGTTGATCAGCACGTTGAGCTTGGTTTCGGAGCGCAGCTTCGCCTGGACCAGCGTAGTGTAGCCGAGCGGCTCGACCACCTCCACGATCGCCGCGAGTCGGTTGGTGCCATCTCCGGGATCCTCAGAGAGGGCGATGTGTTCGGGACGAATGCCGACCAGCAGGTCCGGACCTGTCGCGCGGGCAAGCCCTTCGCTCGCCGGGGCTAGCGACACGGTCGCATTCTCGCGCGGCAGGGCGATGCCCGCGCCGTCCGCTCTTCCGTCAAGGAAGTTCATCGCCGGGCTGCCGATAAAACCGGCGACGTACCGATTGCTCGGCCGTTCGTAGAGCTCGGTCGGAGTGCCGACCTGTTGAATCAGCCCGTTCCGCATTACCACGACGCGATCGCCCATGCTCAGCGCCTCGACCTGGTCATGGGTGACGAAGAAGGTCGTGACGCCGAGCCGGCGCTGCAGCTTGATGATCTCGGCGCGCATCTCGACGCGCAAGCCCGCGTCGAGGTTGGAGAGCGGCTCGTCCATCAGGAACACGCGCGGTTCGCGCACGATGGCGCGGCCGAGGGCCACACGCTGGCGCTGGCCACCGGAAAGCTCCTTCGGTCGGCGGCCGAGCAACGCCTCGATGCCGAGGGTCTGCGCCACGCGCTTGATCCGTATCTCGATCTCCGCCTTGGCAACTTTGCGCAGGCGCATGCCGAACGCGATGTTGGAGAAAACGTCAAGATGCGGGAACAAGGCATAGTTCTGGAACACCATGGCGACATCGCGGTCGCGCGGCAGGCGGTCGGTGACATCCTCGCCGTCGAACAGGATCCTTCCCTCGGAGACGACCTCGAGACCGGCGATCATGCGCATGGTGGAGGTCTTTCCGCAGCCAGATGGCCCGACGATGACGACGAACTCGCCGTCGGCAGAGGCAAGCGAGAAATCCTGCACTGCGACCACTTCGCCGAAGCGCTTTCCGACATGGCGCAGCTCGATCTTGGCCATCCGCGTCCTTCCCCTGCCGCCGGCCCCTGCGGGTGACCGCGCTTGTTCTTCTGCCGATTGATGCACGCCAGCGGACGTATTGTCTACGCGGCTCAGCAACGACCGCATCTGCTGATTGCGCATTGAGGTTGTATTGACGCGGGCGAAAGCACGGCGCTAACGTTAGTCGGGCGGCCGTTAGGGCGATTGCCGTCTGTTGCGGGTTTCGCAAAAACCTCGCAGAGCCTCGCGCGGCGCAAAAGGCGTCCAGCCCCACAAAGCCGGGCACCGAGGTCGGCGCACCGGACCAGGGAGGAGCAATCGATGTCTGACCTTGACAAGACCGGTCAGTTCAGGGAACTCGCCTACGATTTCCTGCGCGGCCGGATCGACCGGCGCCGGTTCATCACCATGAGCGCCAAGCTCGGGTTTTCGGCGGCAGTGTTGTCGAAACTGACGCACCCCGCCCGCGCCGACATGCTGACTGCTGCGCCCGAGGCTCCCTACGAGTCTCCTGTCACGCCCGAGCGGGTCGCTTTTCTAAAGACCAAACCGTATTCGGGCACCACCCTCAACGTGATGGTGCTCAAGGCGACCGTGGGCGACTGCGTCAAGTATCACGCGCCGCATTGGGAAGAGGAGACCGGCGGCAAGGTGCGGATCGCCGAAGTGCCGATCGAGACCCTGCACACGCAGATCTTTTCCGACCTGACCAGCGGCCTCGGCCGCTACGACACGTACATGACCGGTTGCTGGTATTACGGCGACTTCTTCGTCGGGCAGGAGCCCACCATCGTCGAACTTACGAAGTTCCTGGCCGATCCCCGCTTTCCGAATTGGGAGCCCGATCAGTTCCTGCCGGCCATGAAGCCGCTCTACACCTGGAAGAACAAGCTCTACGGCGTGCTGTTCGATGGCGATGCCCAGGCTCTCTACTATCGTCGAGACATTTTCACCAACAAGGACAATCAGGCCAAGTTCAAGGCCAAGATGGGGTACGACCTACCGGTGCCGCCGACGACGATGAAGCAGATGCACGATCTCGCGACGTTCTTTACCGGGTGGGATTGGAACAACGACGGCAACAAGGGCTGGGGCGTCTCACTCCACGCCAAGGTCAACGAGCAGGGCTTTTTTCACTTTTTGACCCTGGCCGCCCCGTACGTGGTCTCGCCGGATAACAAATACTTTTACTTCAATCCGGACTCGATGAAGCCGCTGATCAACTCGGCCGGCCATCTGCGGGCGCTCGAGGAATACGTCAAGTTCCTGGCGAACGGCCCGCCGGAGGAGATCAGCTGGACGCTCGGCGAGGGCTGGAACCTCTTCCTGGCCGGGCAGGCGGTGATGGAGCCCACGTGGGGCGACCTTCCCACGATGGCACAGGACCCCAAGGGGTCGAAGGTGATCGGCTCCACGGGGGCGTGCGCGATTCCGGGCACCACCGAGGCGTTCAATCCGATCACGGGCCAGTGGAAGACTTACGACCTCAACCAGGTGGGCAATACCAACGGCGGCACCTGGCACCACGTGATCTCGCGCCTGTCGAAGCACCAGGAGGCCACCTACGACTTCCTGGCGTTCATGGCCAACCGCAAGAACGCCTTCTTCAACGCCACCCACGGCTGGACGGGCGTGCAGCCGGCCATGAAGTTCGAGTTCCTGCCGCCTGCCGGCACCAGCTCCATCGAGGAATGGAAAGCGCAAGGCTGGAACGCGGCGGATACGGCCGACTACTTGAGCGCCTACTACAAGACGCTCACCTTGCCACAGCAGGAAGAATACCTGCGTATTCCGGGAACGGCCGAGTACTGGCACGAACTCGACGTGAACATTTCGGCCGTGCTCGGCGGTCAGATGCAGCCCAAGCAGGCGCTCGACGCCACAGCCGATGCCTGGGAGGCGATCACCGAGCGGTTCGGCCGCGATAAGCAGAAGGCTCTGTACCAAAGCTCGTTCACATAGCCCATCGGCCCGCGGCGGCGTCCGTCGCTGGCTGCTTTCACGACGGCGCAATTGGCGGTGAAGCGAATGGCCGAGGTCAGGGTCAGGAGGGCTGAGTACGGCGCGGTGTTGCGATACGTGCTGCTCCTCCCCGCTATGGTGTGGGTGATCGCCTTCACCTTCTTTCCGCTGTTCTCGGTGATCCGCTACAGTTTCGCGACCTACGTGCTAGGCCGAGGCATCACCGGCTATGTCTGGTTCAGCAATTATGCGCAGGTGCTCGGCTCGGCGCGCTTCTGGCACTCGATCCTGGTGACGGTCATCTATACCGTGGTCTCGGTGCCCATCGAGGTCGTTGCGGGCTTTCTGCTCGCCTGGCTCGTGAGTCTCGGAGCGCCGGGGTCGCGCGCGTTCCGGACGATCATCGGGGCGCCCCTGTTCACCATGGAAGTCGCGATCGGCTACCTGGGCGTGACGATGTTCAGCTCGCAGGGCGGACTGATCTCCGTGCTGCTCGATCAGGTTGGCATCCACATTTCCTGGCTGTCGACGCCGTCAGGCGGACTTGCGGCTTCCATCCTGCTCGAAGTTTGGCGCTGGACCTCGTTCGTGTTCCTGATCGCGCTCGCCGCTCTGGGGGGAATTTCCACCGAGCTCTACGATGCCGCGATGCTCGATGCGAAGAGCCACTGGCAGGTGATGTGGCGGCTGGCGCTGCCGTTGGCCTGGCCCGTGCTGACCATCGCGATCCTCCTGCGCATTATCGAGTGCCTGAAGGTGTTCGCTATTCCGTATGCCCTGACCAGCGGCGGTCCGGGAACCAGCACCGAGCCGTTCAGCGCCGCCGACTACCTGACGACCATCCAGTTCTTTGATTTCGGCAAGGGCTCCGCCATGGGCATCATCTTTCTGATCCTTGTTTCGGTGGTGATCACCATCTTCTTCCAGAAGATGCGCAAGACCATGGGTTGAGGCGTGACGCTGTCCCATGGCAATGGCGCCGGGGCCAACTTGGCGGGAAGCTTCGCCGTACGGCCCGCAAGCTTTCGACCCGGGACGACGGTTGCCGGCAGCCCGGTGCGGAGACTAAGGCAATGATGAACGTACTATGGGTCCGGGCCGCGCTCTGGTCGCGCCTTGTCGTTTATTGCCTGCTGATCCTGGCGGCGATCTGGGTAATCGTCCCATTTCTCTGGGCCCTGGAGAATTCAGTCAAAACGTTAACCGACACGTTTAGGCCGGGCGCTATCATCCCATTCGTCCAGTATGAGCCGACGCTCAAATCTTGGAACGACGTCGTCTCCGACCCGCAGGCCGTGCGGGCCTTCGTGAACAGTATCGGAATCGGCGTCGGCAGCACAATCTTCGTGATGATCCTCGGCGTGCCCGCCGCCTACAGCCTGGCCCGCTTCCGATTCCCGGTGAATACCAACGATCTCACCTTGTGGTTCCTCTCTCAGCGGGTGATGCCGCCGGCCGTGGTGTTCGTGCCTTTCTATCTGCTGATGGTGCAGCTTGGCCTAATCGATACGTGGACCGGGCTGATCATGTGCTATTCCACCTTCAATCTCGCGATTGTGGTTGTGATCATGCGCGACATCTTCCGCGACATGAGCCTTGAGATCGAGGACGCCGCGCAGGTCGAGGGGGCGACCGCCTGGCAGATCTTCTGGATGATTGCGCTGCCACTGTCGCTCGACGGCCTTGTCGTCTCGGCAGTTCTGGCCTTCGCGTTCAGCTGGAACGAGGCGCTGTTCGCTTCCGCACTCACGTCCCAAGATGCCGTGACCTTCTCGGCGATGGTTCTGGCCTCTCGCTCCACGCAGGGCGTCAACTTCAACCTCGCGTCGGCAAACACGCTGATCGGCATCGTCCCGCCGGTAATTCTCTACTTCTTCGTGCAGCGCTATCTCGCCCGTGGCCTTTCCTTCGGGGCGGTGAAAGGCTGAGCCGGCTCGAACGCCAAACCAGCGACCTATGGCTGCTCGGACCCCGCAAGCCGCATTGTCACGGCTTCAGGTAGCCAGTCGAAGGCTGCTACGGTGAGCCATAGCTTCGAACCCGTACGCCCGTCACAAATCCCGCCCGCCGTCATCCGTCGCATGACCTCGACTGTTCCGAGACTTTCGGCCCACAGCAAGACGATCTCGGCACGCCAAACACGCTTCTGCGGCGTGTTGCGGTCGGCGATGAACGCCTTGAGACGGTGATGATCGGCGGAGTTCAGCGTGACGGTTATACCAGGGCGCATGCAACAGACTCGCACGCCACGAAGCCCACCGAAATCCCAGTCCGGATTCACTCGTCAGAGTTGATCAGAGGTGGTTCCGGTTGTCTGAACAGCAGCCTTCGCGTGGCTGAGTGGCGTTCTGCCGAGGTTAGGCTGCCGCAATTTGCGGCAGCCAATTGAAGTAGGCCTGATCCGGCGTGTTCCGGTCAAGGCTCGAATGAGGCCTCCGACCATTGTACAACTCCCCTTCACAAGACCCACGGCACGGCCATCGTCGGCGGTCTTCGCGGCGAGCGAGGTTCGAGCTCGAGCTTGAGTATTGATCCGTTTCGGTTTGGGAGCAACCCGGAGCGCCAGATCAGTAGCTCAAAGCTTAAGCTTTGATTTTGGGTGGAATATAGCGCTTGTGGAAGCCGGATCGTAATGGAGTAATTTTGAACGATCGGCGATTTGTGTTTATTGAGCGGGATCTTTTTGATCCGCAAATCGGCAGAGCATTGTGATGCGTCTCGTACTTACGATCGGTTGCGCCGAAGTGGACATCGGATGTCAGCCTCTGCAGGCGAGCCCGCTGCCCTCCGCCTCCGGCGGCGCGGCAATCGCGACGGACGCCGTCCCAACGTTGACTCTTTCTCGAAGCCGATGATATTGGATAAATCGATTAAAAAATCGATATACCTCGCCAGCGCGAGTGTACTAGGGAGGGAGCGAACATGCGCCATTCGTTGCGTCACGCATCCATTGCGGCGTTTGCCTTACTTATTTCGGCCGCTTTCGCACCCGCTTCGGCCGACGCTAGCAAGCCGACGATCGGGGTTGTCGTTAAGATCGGTGGCATTCCGTGGTTCAACGCCATGGAGGCCGGTATTAAGAAGGCAGCGGGCGAGACCGGTGCCGATGCGTGGATGGTAGGGCCGACACAGGCCGACGCTGCACAGCAGGTAAAAGCCGTCGAGGATCTCATTGCCCGCCATGTCGACGTCATCGCCGTTGTGCCCAACGACGCCAAGGCCTTGGAACCCGTGTTCAAGCGGGCGCAAGATGCCGGGATCAAAGTCATCACGCATGAGTCGCCCGACCAGAACTTCAACAACTGGGACATGGAACTCACGACGGCCGAGAACTACGGCGTGACGCACATGAAGGCGCTCGCCGCGGCTATGGGCGAGAAGGGCAAGTATATCGTGTACGTCGGGTCGCTGACTGTCCCGCTTCACAACAAGTGGGCCGACTACGCGATTGCCTACCAGAAGGCCCATTATCCGAACATGCAGCTCGCGGCCGACCGCTTCGGCGTCGCAGAAAGTGTCGACGACAGCTACAAGACAGCGCTCGACGAGATGCGCGCGATCCCGGACCTGAAGGGCATTCTCACCTTTGGCAGCCAGGGGCCGATCGGTGCCGCGCGAGCCCTGGACGAAAAGGGCAAGGCGAAAGACATCGTCCTTGTCGGCTCGTTCTCTCCCGGGCAGGGCGCCAAGTACATCAAATCTGGCACGATCCGCGAGGGCTATATGTGGAATCCGGAGCTCGCCGGTGAAGTCATCGTTCGGCTGGGCGTCATGCTGACCAAGGGTGAGCAGCCCAAAGACGGGATGGACGTTCCTGGCGTCGGGCCGATGACCGTTGACCCGAAGGCGCGCAGCATTCTTGCCGCGAAGCTTCAGAAGATCGACAAGGAGACCGTCGACGGCTTGGCGGCGATGGGCCTCTGACTCATCCAGCGCGGACCACAGAAAAGGTGCGCGCCGCTCGGCGGGCACCTTTGATCGCGAGCAGAAGTCCCGTCCCTCTCGACGATAGCGATGTTGATGAATCCGGTTCTCCGGCTGTCCAAGGCGACGAAGCGGTTCGGCGGCGTATTGGCGCTCGACGGGGTGGATTGGGAGGTATCGCCCGGCGAGGTCCACTGCCTCATCGGAGAAAACGGCTCGGGCAAGTCGACGCTGATCAAGATCATCGCGGGTGTGCATCACGCCGATCCCGGGTCAGGAATCGAGGTCGACGGGGTACCTTATCCACGGATGACTCCGGCTCTCTCCAAAGAACTCGGCATTCACGTCATCTATCAAGACCTGTCATTGTTTCCGAACCTATCGGTCGCGGAGAACATCGCGATCGATCAAGTGCTCGGCAGCCTCGCCCGTCCCATTCGTCGCGGAAAGATGCGCGCGATCGCCAAGGCGGCGCTGGCTCGGCTTGGCTTCGTGCTGCCCCTCGACAGGCCGGTGGCGCGATTTTCCATTGCTGAACGGCAGATTATCGCGATTTGCCGAGGACTGGCCGCCGATGCACGCCTGCTCATTATGGACGAGCCGACGGCGTCGCTCACCCGCGCCGAAGTGAAGCTGCTCTTTGGCATTGTCGAGAAACTGAAGCGCCAGGGCATTGCGATCGTTTTCGTCAGCCACCGTCTCGAAGAAGTGCTCGAAATTGCCGAGCGTGCAACGGTGCTGCGCGATGGTCGGAAAGTGGGAACGTTTTCGCCGGCGGAACTCGACGGGAAACGTCTTGCGGAGCTGATGACCGGTCTGACGATCGAGCAGACGGTCTCCGCGCGCGACATGGCCGATGCCACACTGCTGCTCGAGGTACTCGGGCTGACCCGGACCGGCGAATTCGCAGACGTGACACTGACACTGCATCGCGGCGAGGTTCTTGGCCTGACCGGCCTTTTGGGCGCCGGTCGGACCGAGCTGGGCCTGTCGCTATTTGGGATGGCGCGTCCCGACGCAGGTGAAATCCGCATCGAGGGACGTCCTGTCGTCATGGGCTCGAACCAGGACGCTATCAATGCCGGTATCGCCTATCTGTCGGAAGACCGTCTGAACCTCGGGGTGAACCTGCGCCAATCGGTGAAGGACAATCTGGTGCTACCAGTGTTGAGCCGCCTCGCCGGTAGAATCGGCTGGATCAGGCCGGGAAAGCGTCGCGCCACGGCCACGAGCTTGGTCTCGCGGCTCAACATTCGAACGGCGGGCATCGAGGCGCCGGTTCAACAGCTTTCCGGGGGCAATCAGCAGCGCGTCGCACTCGCCAAATGGCTCGCCACCGACCCGAAGATCCTGATTCTCGATTCGCCGACCGTCGGCGTGGACATCGGCAACAAGCAGGGGATCTACGAAATCATCCGGGAGCTCGCCGGCCGCGGCATCGGTATCCTCCTCATTTCGGACGAGATTCCGGAAGTGTATTACACGTGCGACCGCGTCCTTCACATGCGCGAGGGACGCGTTGTTGGCTCCTTCCTGCCGAGCGAACTCAGCGAGAGCGAGCTGGAAAAGCGCGTCTATGCGTGATTTTCTCGCCCGGTTCACGGGGCGAACCGAAATTTACCTTGCTGCCGTCGTTTTGGTGATCGGAGCCTTGCTCAGCGTCCTGTCACCGTATTTCCTGACCATTTCCAACCTGATCGATCTCGTCGAGACCTATTCCGTAACCGCGATTCTCGCAATGGGCTTGTTCGTGGTGCTCGTGTCGGGGGGAATCGACATTTCTTTCGCCGCGACGGCTTCGGTGGCCCAGTACGCCGCGGCCTTCGCGGGCACCTCGCTCGGCTGGCCGGCATTTGTCTGCATCCCGCTCGGCCTCGGCGTCGGTTGCCTGCTCGGCTGCATCAACGCTGTCCTGATCCATTTTTTTCGCATCAGCTCGATCATCATCACCATCGCCACCATGAGCGTATATTTCGGGCTCCTGATGTTCGTGAGCGGCGGGAAGTCGATTTACACGCTCCCCGATTGGCTGACCACCCGGGTTGTGTTCTACGAAAGTCAGATGGCGAACGGCGACGTGATCCGCATAACCCTGCCGATCCTCGTTATGATCATCGCGGTGAGCCTCACGTTCGTCCTGATGACGCGACTTTCGGCCGGGCGCCAGATATACGCCATGGGCGGCAATCCTGAAGCGGCTCGGCGGCTGGGGGTGAACATCGCCGCAATGCAGGTTCTCGCCTACGGCTACTTGGGTCTCATGGCGGGGGTCGCCGGTCTTCTCCAGGCACACCGGGTCGGGGAAGCGGTACCCAACGCCTTGGTCGGGCACGAGCTCAACGTGCTCGCCGCTGCCGTCCTCGGCGGGGCGAGCCTGGCCGGCGGCATCGGTACCGTTCCCGGCGTGATTCTCGGAATCATCCTTCTTGCCATGTTGCAGAACGGCCTCAATCTGCTGGGTGTATCGTCGTATTTCTTTCAAATGGTGATTGGACTGGCGATCCTTGTCTCAACCAGCATAACGGGCCTGTCGAGCCGGCCGGGGAGGCGTCGGGCGCGTCCCGGCGAAGCTACGGGAGCTGCGCGTGTCTGAGGAAATCGGCGCGGGGCGCCCCGTCCAGATCGATACGCTGCTCGCGCGGATCCGGCAGCGTCCGCCGGGTCACATCGTCGGCCTCGCAATCTTTCTCGTGACGCTCGTCGCGGCATTCTCGATCCTGCTGCCTTCGCGGTTCCCGACGATCGCTACCGTTCAGTCGATAATGTTTCAAATGCCAGAGCTCGGGCTGCTGGCGTTGGCAATGGCGATTCCGCTGATCTCCGGCGGTCTCAATCTCGCCATCATCGCCACGGCGAACCAGTGCGCGCTGCTGATGGCGTGGATCATGACGCACTATATCGCGGCTGATGCGGGCTCGGGCGCCATTGCGATAGGCACGGCGGCGGCGCTTGCGGCGGGACTGGTCTATTCGACGCTGATCGGAGTGGTCACGGGTACGCTGGTGGCCACCCTCGGCGTACATCCGATCCTGGTCACGCTCGGCACCATGTCGGTGATCGAGGGCGGCAGCATCTATCTTAGCCGCGGCAACATCATTTCGGGGTTTCCGGACGCTTTTCAGTGGATCGGCAACGGAACGATATTCTTCTTCCCGGTTCCCTTCCTGTTGCTCATGCTTGTCGCTGGCGGCGTCGGCTTGGTGCTGAGTCGAACGTCCTTCGGCATCAGTGTCTACATGATCGGGTCCAACATCGAGGCAACACGCTATTCCGGCGTCGACACGCACCAGGTGATCGTCGGCGTTTATACCCTCTCCAGCGTCCTCTGTTTCATTGCCGCGACATTGATGATGGCCCGTTTCAATTCCGCAAGCGCCGAATACGCACAATCCTATCTCCTAATTACAATTCTTTCGGCAGTTCTCGGCGGCATCGATGCTTTTGGGGGTTTCGGACGGATTGCGGGCCTAATGATCGCGCTTGTCGTGCTCCAGGTTATCTCCTCTGGCCTCAACCTGCTCGGCGTGAACCAGCATCTCATCGTTGCAATCTGGGGATTTACGCTGATCGCCGTGATGGCGGTTCGGTTCTTCTTGGCGCCCCTAATCGCCGGTAAGATGCGGCGGCAATGAACCAAGGTGGACCTCGGGCCTCGGACGATCTTGCGTGCGCTCAAGGCGAGCGATGACGGTGGAAGAGCGCTTGCGCCTGTTGACGAGCCCTATAGGGCAATCGACCGCGCATAGCTTCAGTCGGGGTCCGCCCAGCACTTCGTATCTTGGCGGAGGACGTGCTAGCGGTGAGCAGCCGGCGTCTCGGCCGCGTATCATCACGGTCCGGCGAAAGACGACACAAAGCGGGTGGGTGTGGATGCGATCGCGATGTCTTGCAACTCCCTCGCCGGCGGTTGGCAATGGAACTCTGAAGCCGACGGCGAGACCCGGCCTATGATCGCGTCTGCGGTTTCCACAACGGCGCGAAGGCCTTTCGGGTCGACGCCAATTCGTGAGTTGGCACGGGCGGTTCTTGCCCAGTCATGAGCATACCTCCTGACAGGAAGCCGCGAGGCGTCCGAGAGCAAACCGGAACGAACAATCGGCCGACGATGCGCGATGTGGCCGTTGCCGCCGAAGTCTCCACGGCGACGGTTTCGAACGTTCTTCATGGACTGCGCTTCGTCGGTCCCGATAAGCGTCAACGTGTTCTCGACGCCATCGCGCGTTTGCACTACAGCCCCAATCGGATTGCCGCCAGCCTGAGGAGCCGCCGATCGCACATGATCGGCATCATCGTGCCCGACATCACGACCAGCTTTTTCTCGGCCGTCGTACGCCAGATTGAGGAGCTCGCCGCAGGCAGCGACTACCAGATCCTGCTGGCGGAGTCGCAGGAGAACACCGGCCAGGAGCGACAAAGGGTGCAAGCCTTGATCGCCCGTCAGGCCGACGGTCTCATCATCGTTCCTTGCACCGATCACTCGCCGGCCCTCGACGACATTCGCCGGAGCGGCGTCCCGGCCGTTGTTTTCGATCGGGTCGCGGCTGAGATCGACTTCGACAGCATCGCGGTCGACAACACTGAGGCCGGCCGAGAAGGAACGCGGCACCTTCTATCGCTCGGCCACCGTAACATCGTCATGCTTGCCTCGGACTTGGGGCTTCGAAACATTGCCGAACGCGTTGAGGGCTATCGCTCGGCGCTGCACGAAGCGGGGCTCGCCGAATTGGACTGGGTCGTCGAGTCGGGCGACACCGCGAGTGATGGAGAGCGCGCCTTTAGCGCCGTGCTGGCAAAGTCTCGCAAGCCTTCGGCAGTTTTCACGTCAACCCACATTCTCGCCATGGGCGCGCTGCGCGCCATTTGGTCTGCGGGCCTTCGAATTCCGCAATCCATATCACTGCTTACCTTCGACGAGAGCGTTTGGATGACCGCCTTAAGGCCTTTCTTATCGGTGATTCACCAGCCGGTGGAGGAGATTGCACAAGCGGCATGGTCAACAATGGTTCAGCGTCTCGCTGGCGTAAATTCACCGCCGATTCATCTCGATCTCAAGTGTACGCTGATCGCCCGGGAGTCGACAGGGGGAGGTCCCACGCCGCAGCGGAGCTCCCGTACGACGTAGCAGCGGCCCCCGGCGGCATGTCAGGACACTGCCACACGCAGGCTGCGTCCGGGCTGTCCCTTCCTCGGGTTCTTCTGGTAAGCTACCGCATTGAGTTTGTGTCGAAAGTCGTCCATGCACGCTGTTCAAGACAGAGGAATAACGAGCAGCGTTTTCGAGACTGCGGCCGTGACTGCGTGGAAGCCGTCGAAGGGAATCGTCGGCATTCGCATCAGCCCAGCCCGGCTTTTCGTCCTCGAACACTTGTTCGACAGTGCGCTCGCGAAGCTCGGGATGGTCGATGGGCACGGGCATCGTCGAGGCAGCGATCAAGCAGCCAGCCGTTCATCTCTTCGTAGCTGGTGATGCGCAACCGGGTCTACCTTGGCGAGATCAACCACAAGGGGGCGAGCTACCCCGGCGAGCAGGCCGCCATCGTCACCGTCGAGATCTTCGAGGCCGTCCAGCAACGGCTGACTGCAAATCTCAATGGCTCGAGAAATAAGCGGGCCGCCTCCGGCGCGTTGCTGTGTGGCCTGTTATACGATGATCGCGGGAACCGCATGACGCCCAGCACGGTCAACAAAGGTGCGCTGCGCAATCGCTATTACGTTTCCGCCGTGCTGGCGCAGGAGCGAACCAAGGAGGCCGGATCGGTCAAGCGCGCCGCGGCTGCCGACGTGGACGCGGCGATCGTCGCTGCCTTGCGAGCACGGTTCGGGTCGTACCTGGGCGGCCCTCAGCTGATCGAGACACATCT
>JBBPYT010000457.1:0-2266 GCA_038199665.1 Hyphomicrobiales bacterium | reverse complement strand
TGAAGGCGACCGGATCGAGATCGTCATTCCGAACCGTTCGATTCACCTCGCCGTTCCGGACGCCGAATTGGCGCGCCGCCGCGACACCATCCTCGAGAACGGCAAAGGGGCCTTCAGGCCCGCCGCCGCGCGCAAGCGCAAGGTGACGACGGCGCTGAAGGCCTATGCGGCGCTGGCCACCAGTGCGTCGCGCGGCGCCGTCAGGGTCGTGCCGGAGTAGAGGGTGTCGGAACTGGGTTTCGACCGCGAACGTACGGCAAGCGATCGGAGACGTCGGCCGGTCCACATTTCTTTCAAGCCCGCATCCTGACCTTTCGAAGGACGAGGACGGGAGAAACATCCATTCTGACGAAGGATTTGTGATGTGCTACGCCGCTGTCATCGAAAACGCTGGAAAGAACTGCTCGGCCTATGTCCCCGACCTGCCAGGCTGCATCGCCGCCGCAGCTACCGTCGCCGAAGTCGAGGCCGAGATCCGCGACGCGATCCGATTTCACATCGGCGGGCTCCGCGGGGACGGCCTGCCTGTCCCGGAGCCGCGCAGCCTTGCCGAGTATGTTGAAGCGTGATCGGCGGTCGAACTATGGCCGCTGATCGGCGTAACACCGGCCAGATCGAATATTGGAATGGCGAAGTGGGCGGTCGCTGGGTCGCGCTGCAGAACCGGCTCGACGAGCTTTTCGCCGACCTGACAAGCGCGGCGATCCAGGCCGCGGCACCGGCGGCCGGCGAGCGGGTGCTCGATGTAGGCTGCGGCTGCGGTGCGACCGTGCTGGCCCTGGCCGAGCGGGTCGGACCCGACGGGGGAGTGCTCGGGGTCGACATCTCGGAGCCGATGCTCGGCATGGCACGCCGGCGGGCGGCCGTTGCGGGCCGGCCCCAAGCCGAACTGCTGCTCGCCGATGCGGCGGTGCATGGCTTCGCACCGGCGTGCACCGATCTGGTCTTCTCGCGCTTCGGCGTGATGTTCTTCGATGCGCCGGCAGAAGCCTTCGCCAATATCCGCCGTGCCCTGCGGCCGGGCGGACGGTTGTTCTTCGTGTGCTGGCGTCCCTACAAGGAGAACCCATTCTTCGCGGCCCCTTACTGGGCCGCCAAACCGCACCTGCCCGATGGCGAAGATCAGAAACTGCCGCCCGACGCCCCCGGCCCCTTCGCCTTTGCGGACCCGGATCGGGTGCGGAACATTCTCGAGGAGGCCGGCTTCTCCGCGGTGGCGATCGAGCCGCGCGACGCGCTCATGCGGGCCGCCGGCCCCGGAGAACGCGATGTCGCGACGGAGTTCGTGGCCCAGATCGGCCCGGTCGCGCGAGCCCTTGCGACGGGAAACGAAGCGCAGCGGCGCAGCGCCAAACAGGCGGTCCGCGCCGCCTTGGCCGACTACGACGGGCCGGACGGCATCATGCTGCCGGCGCGCGTATGGTTCGTGACCGCGAGGGGCTGAGCGTCGGCGCAAGGGAAGGATGGCCACATCGACGATCGGGTTGAGCCGGAATCTCCGGAACGAACGCGGCGCGGCTGCCGCACCGCTCTATCCCCCGGACCTGAAGTGGTTAAAATTGATGGGCAGGCCGATCCCGTGCGGCAAACCTGCCGATGGGCTGGGCCGGCAAGCGCGGGTGCACGCGACGAGGAGACGATCAAGTGAGCGAGCTTTGTGATCTGGGCGTGCTGGGCCTCGCCGTGATGGGCGCCAACCTGGCCAGGAACGCGGCCCGCAAGGGTTTCGGAGTGGCGCTCTACAACCGTCACGGCGCGCGGACCGACAAGCTGGTGCAGGAGTTCGGCCACGAGGGCCGCTTCAGTCCGGCGAAGGACCTCAAGGGCTTCGTCGCGGCGCTGGGCAAGCCCCGCGTCATCATTATCCTGGTCAAGGCCGGCAAGCCGGTCGACGACGTCATCGACGAACTGGTGCCTCTGCTCGATGCGGGCGACATCGTCATCGATGGCGGCAATTCGCTGTTCACCGACACCAACCGGCGCTTCGACAAGCTGAAGGAGAAAAACCTCCGCTTCATCGGCATGGGGGTGTCGGGCGGCGAGGAAGGAGCCCTCGAAGGCCCGAGCATGATGCCGGGCGGGGAACGCGAGGCCTACGCCCGCATCGAGCCCATGGTCACCAGGATGGCCGCCCAGGTCGACGGCACGCCCTGCTGCACCTACATCGGCCCGGCAGGCGCCGGCCATTATGTCAAGATGGTGCACAACGGCATCGAATATGCCGACATGCAACTCATCACCGAAGCCTACGACCTTCTCAAGACCG
>JBBPYT010000456.1:0-4159 GCA_038199665.1 Hyphomicrobiales bacterium | reverse complement strand
CCATCGCGACCGGGCGGTGTCGAGCCGAGCAGCGCCAAGGCCGCCCGCATGGACGTCGGATTGGCGTTGTAGCTCTCGTCGATCAGGGTGAAGTCTCCGTCGGGCGCGCGGAGCACCGAGCGGGCGCCGCGGCCCTGTCCGGCCGAAAAACGGCCGAGTGAGGAGGCCGCCGAGCCAGTGTCGATGCCGGCCGCCGTTGCGACAAGCAGCACGCCGAGAGCGTTGATCGCCAGATGGTGTCCAGCAGCGCCCAGCCGGAATTCGGTTCGCCTGCCGAGGATCGTCGCGACTACCGAAGAGCCGTCCGGCTCAAGGTCGATGGACTCGAGTCTGGCATCCGCAGCGACGTGCTCGCCGAAACTGAGGACATACCGGGCCGGCGACGCTTGCGCCCGCTCCCGCAGCCGGTCGTAGGTCGAAATGTCGCGATGGATGATCGCCACGCCGCCCTCGGCCACGCCGGAGAAGATCTCCGCCTTGGCGTCGGCGATCGCCTCGACGGACGCGAAGTTTTCGAGATGCACGGGCCCAACGGTCGTGACCATCGCGATATGAGGGCGGACTTGGGCGGCCAGCGGCTCGATCTCCCCGGGATGGTTCATGCCGATCTCGAAAATCCCGTAGCGGGCGCTCGCCGGCAGGCGGGAAAGCGTCAGCGGGACGCCCCAATGATTGTTGTAGGATGCCGCCGAAGCGTGAGTTTCGCCCGCGTCGCTCATGATGAGCCGCAGGGCCTCCTTGGTGCTGGTCTTTCCGACCGACCCGGTCACCGCGACGATCCGTGCCTTCGACCGGGCACGCGCTGCGCGGCCGAGCCGCTCGAGCGAAGCGAGCACATCATGCACGACGAGGAGGCAGGGCGAGCCGGAGAGAGCCAGCGCGTGAGCCTCGTCTACCACGGCCGCCCCTGCACCACGCTCGAAAGCGCTCGCGACGAAATCATGCCCGTCGTGCGCCTCGCCACGGATCGCGAAGAAGAGATCGCCGGGGTTCAAAGTCCGCGTGTCGATCGAGATTCCCGCAACGACGGGCGGCAGAGTGCCGCTCACCCGCGCCTCCAGCGGCGCGACGAGCCCCAGGCCGGACCACAGCGCGGCAGGCGTCATCGGTTCATTCTCCCGAGCGTGGCAAGCACCGCGTCCTTGTCGGAGAAGGGCAGGACCTCGTCTCCGACGATCTGCCCTGTTTCGTGGCCCTTGCCGGCAATCACGAGGACATCCCCGGACTCGAGCATGGCGATTCCGGCATCGATCGCCTCCCTGCGGTCGCCGATCTCGCGCGCGCCGGAGGAGTTCGCCATGATCGATGCCCGGATGGCTGACGCGCTTTCCGAGCGCGGGTTGTCGTCCGTGACGATCACGACATCCGCAAGGCGGGCTGCGATGGCCCCCATGATCGGCCGCTTGCCAGGGTCACGATCTCCGCCGCAGCCGAAAACAACGATAAGCCGCTTTTCAGCATAGGGCCGAAGGGTCGTAAGGACGTTCTCGAGCGCGTCGGGTTTATGTGCGTAGTCGACGAAGACGGGGGCGCCGTGGCGTGTGCCGATCAATTCAAGACGGCCCGGTGCGCCGGTCAGGGTGGCGAGCGCTGCGAAGACGACGGGCGGTGCACTTCCGGTGGCCAGGCACAGACCTGCAGCCACAAGCGCGTTCGACACCTGAAAAGCGCCGGCAAGCGGCAGGCGCAGTGTGAAGACATGGCTGCCGTGCTCGATTTCCAGCAGCGTCGCGAAACTGTCCGGCATGGCTCCCCTCAGGCGGAGGTCGCGCCCCGCCGCGCCGACGGTGAAGACCCGCAGGCCCCTTGCCTCGGCAGCCGCGATCACCTGCGCAGCGGCTTCGGCGTCGGCGTCGATCACGGCCGGGTCGCCGGGCGACAGCAGCGCGCCGAAAAGGCGCAGCTTGGCGGCGAGATAATGTTCCGTGGTCGGATGGTAGTCGAGGTGATCGCGGGACAGATTGGTAAAAGCACCGGCCGCCAGACGGACGTGGTCGAGCCGGTGCTGGTCGAGCCCGTGCGAGGACGCTTCCAGTGCGAGATGGGTGATGCCGGACTCGGCCAGAGATCGCAGCGTCTGGTGCAGTGCGACGGGGTCGGGGGTCGTCAGCGAGGCGTAAGCTTTGCAATCGGGCCCCACGACGCCCAGCGTGCCGAGCGAGGCGGCCTTGTGGCCCTCCGCCAGCCAGATCTGGCGCACGAAAGCGGCCACCGAGGTCTTGCCGCTGGTGCCGGTCACCGCGACGATCGTCGCCGGCTGCCGTCCGGCGTGACGGGAGGCCGCTTCGGCGAGGGCTTGGCGAATCTGCGGCACAACCGCCAACGCCACCGCGACCGGCATATGAGGGGGGGCGCTTTCGGCGACCACGGCCACGGCCCCGTTCGCCAGTGCGTGGGGAACGAAGCCGAGGCCATCCGCCCGCGATCCCGGCACGGCGAAAAAGGCGAAGCCCGGCCTCACGGACCGGCTGTCCGCCGTGATGCCCAGGATGGCCCGGTCGCGATGTTCGGGCGCGATATGGGCGCCGGGCAGAAGTTCGGCCAGGGTCATCGCAATATGTTGTCCATGCCGATGCCGAGCCGGGCCACGAAGGGGAACGGCTGGGTCGGCAGGTTGAGGTTCGGCGGCAGGTTCAAAAGAGGCGCAACTCTTTCCATGATCTTGCCGCAGACTTCGCCCGAGTTCCATGCAGCAGTGTGGAAGCCGTAGGTTCCTTCCACCGCCTGCGGTTCATCCATCAGCACGAGGAACAGGTATTTCGGTTTGTCGGACGGAACGATCGACATGAAGGTCGTGAACACCTTGTCCTTGGCATAATGGCCGTGGATGATCTTATCAGCCGTACCCGTCTTGCCCCCGGCGAAATAGCCCGGAATGTTGATCTTCTTGGCCGACCCTTCCACCGCGTTGAGGCGCATCAGGTAGCGCAAGGATTCCGAGGTGTCCGGGCGCACGACCCGTGTCGCGGTCGATCTGACATCGTCCGCATCGCGTTTGAGGAACGTGGGCTTGATCATGTAGCCGCCGTTGGCGAGCGCGCCGACCGCCATCATGGCCTGCAGGGGGGCAACGTTCAGGCCCTGCCCGAACGCGATGGTGATCGTGTTGAGCTCGCTCCAGTTCTTCGGCACGAGGGGTTCGGCGCTCTCGGGCAGTTCGGTGCGCAAACGGTCGAGTTGGCCCAGCTTGCGCAGGAAGGCCTTGTGACCCTCGACGCCGACCAGCATGGCCATGCGAGCAGCGCCGATGTTCGAGGAAAATTTGAAGACCTCGGGAACCGTCAGGAATTTGTGCTCCGGGTGGAAGTCGTGGATCGTAAACCGCCCGTAGCGGAGATTCTCCCGCGCATCGAGCCGCGAGTTCAAGGTCACCTTGTTGGCCTCGAGCGCCATGGCGACCGAGATCGCCTTGAAGGTCGATCCCATCTCGTAAACGCCGACGCTGAGACGATTGATGTGGCTCGGATCGAGCGCATCCACCGGATTGTTGGGGTCGTAGTCGGGCAGGGATGTGTAGGCGATCATCTCGCCGGTATTGACATCCATGATCGCCGCGGCACCCGACTTGGCTCTGAAATGCTCTATGCCTTTCTGTAACTCGTCGCGCACCGCGTGAGTCGCCTTGATGTCGATCGACAAGGAGATCGGTTTCAAGTCCTGCGTCTTGATGTCGAAGCCGGCCCCCTTGAGGTCGCCGAGGCCTTGGCCGTCGATGTATTTCTCGATGCCCGCAATACCCTGATTGTCGAGATTGGTGAAGCCGATCACATGGGCCGCAATGGGACCGTTCGGGTAGATGCGCCTGTTCTCCGGCAGGAAGCCGATGCCGGGTAGACCCAAGTGATAGACCTCAGCCTGCTGTTGTGCCGTGATGCCGCGCTTGACCCAGACGAAGCCCTTGCGCGATCCGAGCCGGTCGCGCAATTCACGGGCATCGACGTCGGGCAGCACCGCGGTCAGCAGCTCCACCGCTTCGTCCTTGTCGATGATGCGGCGCGGCTCCGCGAACACCGACATGGTCTTGATGTCGGTCGCCAGGATTTCGCCATTGCGGTCGAGAAGGTCGGGGCGAGCGCCCGAAACTGCGTCCGAGGCGGCGCTTTTCAAACCCTTCGGGGCCTCTTGCGAGAGGCCCAACTTGATCAGCTTCCCGTCGATG
>JBBPYT010000455.1:0-18134 GCA_038199665.1 Hyphomicrobiales bacterium | reverse complement strand
TCGACCGACAAGCCCCATACGCCGTCGAGCAGTTGCGAGCGTGAGAAGACGCGGCCGGGCCGCTCCATCAGATATTCGAGCAAGCGGAATTCCGTCGGGCCGAGGTGAATGTCGCGCCCTCCCCGCCTGACCCGCCGCGTTTCCCGGTCGAGGTCGAGATCGGCCGCCGAAAAACGGCTGGCCACGCGCTCCGGGCGCGAGCGACGGAGCAGCGAGCGCACGCGAGCCATCAGTTCCGGTACGGAGAATGGTTTCACGACGTAATCGTCGGCCCCGACCGACAGGCCACGAACCCGCTCCCCCTCCTCGCCCCGGGCGGTGAGCATGATCACCGGAAGCGTCCGGGTCGACTCCCGGGCGCGCAGCCGCCGGCAAATCTCTAGGCCCGACACGCCGGGCAGCATCCAGTCAAGGATGACGAGGTCCGGCGGCAGCTCGCTCAAGCGAAGCTCCGCATCGTCGCCGCGCTCCACACGCTCCACGGTGAAGCCTTCGGCCTCGAGGTTATACGACAGCAGAAGGCCGAGCGCCTGCTCGTCCTCGACCACCATAATGTGTGGCGCCGTGCCCATCGAGCCCGGCTTAGCCGTTCCCAAGCGCCCTGAGTTCATGGCTCCCTCATCCGTTCGCCGGAGACATGTCAATGTTCCGTCAAGGCTGCCGAAAAGGCCGCCGCGGCGTTGCGGTCTTTCGGTCGGTCCAGCGGCAGCGTGCCGCCGGTGACGAGGTAGAACACCGTTTCGGCGATGTTCGTGGCGTGGTCCCCGACGCGCTCGATATTCTTGGAGCAGAACAGGAGGTGGGTGCAGAACGATATGTTTCGCGGGTCCTCCATCATGAAGGTGAGCAGGTCGCGAAACACCGAATCCTCGAGCGCGTCGAGTTCGCCGTCGCGGATCCAGACGGCCTGGGCCCGCTCGGTGTCGCGCTGCGCATAGGCGTCGAGCACGTCCTTCAGCTGCGTCGCGGCAAGCTCGTTCATGTGCTTGAGGCCGATCACGGCGCGCGGGACGCGGGGCTCGGTGGCGATCTTCACGGCTCGTTTCGCGATGTTCTTGGCGAGGTCGCCCACCCGTTCCAGGTCCCCGGACACCCGCACAGCGGCAACGATCTCCCGCAGATCGACCGCCATCGGCTGACGCCGCGCGATCGTCATGATCGAGCTTTCCTCGATCTCGCGCTGGAGGAGATCGAGCCGCGGGTCGCTCGCCACCACGCCGCGGGCGAGGTCGACATCGAGGGCGATCAGCGCATCCATCGCGTCGGACAGCATTTTTTCGGCGATGCCGCCCATCTCCGCGATCTTGCGGCCGAGCGTCTCAAGTTCCTTGTCGTAGGCGGTGACGATATGCTCGGGCATGGATAGGTCCTCAAACCCGCAGGCTCAGCCGAAGCGGCCGGTGATGTAGTCCTGCGTTTGTTGCTTCGCCGGCGAGGTGAAGATCTTCTTCGTGTCGTCGAACTCGATGAGCTCGCCGAGATACATGAGCGCGGTGTAGTCCGAGACGCGGGCGGCCTGCTGCATGTTGTGGGTGACGATGGCGATCGTGTACTCCGCTTTCAGCTCGTCGATCAGCTCTTCGATGCGCGCCGTGGAGATCGGATCGAGCGCAGAAGCCGGCTCGTCGAGAAGGATGACCTCGGGATGGATCGCGACGGTGCGGGCGATGCACAGGCGCTGCTGCTGGCCGCCGGACAAACTGAGTCCGCTCGCGGCGAGCTTATCCTTGACCTCGGTCCAGAGCGCCGCGCCGCGCAGCGCCTGTTCGACCCTTTGGTCCATCTCCCTTTTGGGAAGCTTCTCGTACAGTTTGATGCCGAACGCGATGTTGTCGTAGATCGACATCGGGAATGGCGTCGGCTTCTGGAACACCATGCCGATGCGCGAGCGGAGCAGGTTCAGGTCCTGGTCGGGCTTGAGGATGTCATCCCCGTCGAGCAGAACCTCGCCTTCGGCGCGCTGGTGCGGATAGAGATCGTACATGCGGTTCAGCACCCGCAACAAAGTCGACTTGCCGCAACCGGACGGGCCGATAAAGGCCGTAACCTTGTTGGTCCGCAGCGGCAGCGAGACATTGTTGAGCGCTAAAGCATCACCGTAGTAAAATTTGAGATCCCGGATGACGACCTTGTGGGCAGGGTCGGCGCGATTCTGTCCGTTGTCGGTCATTTGGCAATCCTCGAAGACCCGAGCGCGCGCGCCACGATGCTCAGCAGAAGCACGGTGGCGGTGATGATCAGGGCTCCGGTCCAGGCCAGTTGCTGCCATTCCTTGTAGGGGCTCAGGGCGAACTGGAAAATGACGGTCGGAAGGCTTGACGTCGGCTGGGTGAGGTCGCTGTTCCAGAACTGGTTGTTCAGCGCCGTGAACAGCAGCGGTGCCGTTTCGCCGCTGATGCGGGCGAAGGCCAGCAGCATGGCCGTGATGATGCCGGCGCGGGCCGCCCGATAGGCCACGCGGGTAATCACATAGGCGCGCGGCAGGCCGAGCGCCGAGGCCGCCTCGCGCAGCGGATTGGGGACGAGCAGCAGCATGTCCTCGGTGGTGCGGGCCACGATGGGGATCACCAGAATCGACAGGGCGACCGCACCCGCTATGCCGGAGAAGTGGCCCATCGGCGCCACCATCACCTCGTAAACGAAAAGGCCGATGATGATCGAAGGCGCGCTCAGCAGGATGTCGTTGATGAAGCGAACCACCAGGGTCAGCTTCGCGTAGCGGCCGTATTCCGCCATGTAGGTGCCGGCCAGAAGACCGATCGGCGCCCCGATGAGCAGACCGATCGACGTCATCACCACACTGCCGTAGATGGCGTTCAGCAGCCCGCCGGCGCTGCCGGGCGGCGGCGTCATCTGGGTGAAGACCGCCGGCGAGAGCCCGGCGACGCCGTTCCACAGCAGGGTGGCCAGGATGAAGACGAGCGCGACCAGCCCTAGAAAGGCCGCGCCGACCGACAGGCCGAGGAACAAAACGTTGATGCGGCGACGTCCGGCATAGGAGGCCATGGCTCAACCCTCAGCACGGCGTTGGAGACGCATCAGCATGTACCGCGCGATGGCGAGCACGACGAAGGTGATCACGAACAGGATCAGGCCGAGGGCGATCAGTGCCGAGGTGTAGAGATCGCCGACCGCTTCGGTGAATTCGTTGGCGATGGAGGCCGAGATGGTGGTCCCCGGTGCCATCACCGACCCCGCGATCTTATGGGCATTGCCGATCACGAAGGTGACCGCCATGGTCTCCCCGAGCGCGCGGCCGAGCCCCAGCATGATCCCGCCGATCACGCCCGAACGGGAGTGGGGAATGACGACGTGACGAATCACCTCCCAGGTCGTGCCGCCAATGCCGTAGGCGGCTTCCTTGAGGACCGGCGGCACCGTTTCGAACACGTCCCGCGAGATCGAACTGACGAAGGGCAGCACCATGATGCCGAGGATGATGCCGGCCGTCAGAATACCGATGCCGTAGGGGGGACCCGCGAAAAGGAATGACAGGCCAGGGATCGGGCCGAAAATCCCCATCAAGGCCGGTTCGACATATTGCTGCATGAAGGGCGCGAAAACGAACAATCCCCAGATGCCGTAGATGATGCTCGGAATGCCCGCGAGAAGCTCGATTGCGATGCCGATCGAACGGCGCAGCGAAAAGGGGCAGAGTTCGCTGAGGAAGATGGCGATGCCGAGCCCGACCGGGATGGCGATCGCCATGGCGATCAGGGACGTGATGACCGTCCCGTAAATGGCGGCGCCGGCGCCGAAGACGTCATCGACGGGGTTCCAGGTTTGGCTGATCAGAAAGGTGAAGCCGAAGGCGCGGAGCGCCGGGAGCGAGCCATGGATGAGCGAAAGGATGACGCCGCCGAGGAGCACCAGCACCCCCAGAGCGGCGGCTCGGGTCAATGCAGCAAAAACTACGTCGGTGCTCTTCAGCCGCCCAAGAGCCTGGGCGCGCGAGGTGACCGACGATCTGGCGGGGGCGGCTTCATCGATCGCTACATCGGCCATGAAGGCTCCTTAATGCCGAATGTGCCTGCTTGCGATTTCGCCGCAGCATCCGGCAGGATGACGGGGCGCTCGGCTCCGTCGGCAAGCGCTATTTCATCTCATAGACGGGCTTGCCGTCCGGGCCCTTGATGTCGCCGTTGATCGCTTTGTGGATCAGGGCAACGACCTTGTCGGGCATGGGGATGTAATCGAGCGCTTCGGCTTCCTTGGCGCCCTTGTCGAAGGCCCAGGAGAAGAACTTCAGCGCTTCCGCGGAGGCGGCCTCATCCTTTGGTTTCTTGTGCATCAGGATGAAGGTCGCGGCGGTCATGGGCCAGGATTCGGCACCAGGCTGATTGTCGAGGATCAGGTAGAAGCCGGGAGCATTGGCCCAGTCGGCATTGGCCGCGGCCGCCTGGAATGCCGCCATCGTCGGCTCGACAGTCTTGCCGTCCTTGTTGACCATCTTCGTGTAGGTCAGGTTGTTCTGCTTGGCGTAGGCATATTCGACGTAGCCGATCGATCCCTTGGTGTTGCCGACGTTGTTCGATACGCCTTCGTTGCCCTTGGCCCCGATACCCACGGGCCACTCGACGGATGTGTTCACGCCGACCTTCGTGTGCCAGTCCGGCGAGGTCTTCGCAAGGTAGTCGGTGAAGTTGAAGGTCGTGCCGGACCCGTCGGAACGATGGATGACCGCGATGGCGGTCGCGGGCAGCTTGACGTTCGGATTGAGTTTGGCGATGGCCGGATCGTTCCAGGTCTTCACGGTGCCGAGATAGATTTGAGCCAAGGTCGGGCCATCGAGCGTGATGTCGCCCGACTTGACGCCCTCGAGGTTCACGACCGGAACGATGCCGCCCATGACCATCGGCCACTGGACAAGGCCGCTTTCGTTGAGGTCCTTTTCCGTCAGCGGGGCGTCGCTGGCCCCAAACGTCACGGTGCCGGCCTTGATCTGCTTGATGCCGCCCCCCGAACCGATGGATTGGTAGTTCACGCTCGTGTCGGTCTCCTTCTTATAGCTGTCGGCCCATTTGGCGTAGACCGGAAACGGAAAGGTCGCGCCCGCACCGGAAATGTCCGCGGCTCTCGCGGCAAGATTGCCGACCGAAAGTGCCGCCGCGAGCAACGCCGCCCGCGTGAATTGGTTGATTTTCATGTGTCGCCTCGTTCGTTCAGAACAGGTTTGCCCTTCGCCCGATCGGTCTCGATGGTCGAGCCTAGCGATGACCCGCTGTCTCTATCGGAACGGCGAGTGGGTTTTACGACATGTCGATGACGAAAATAAAACGCGTTAAGCCCTTCCGTTTACTGGTCAATTCGGTCGCAGTGGAATCAGGACCGTGAACTCCGCTCCCTGTCCGGGCTCGCTGGCGACGTGAAACCGGCCGCAATGTCTGGCCACGATATGCTTGACGATGGCCAAACCCAGACCGGTGCCGCCCTTGGCGCGGCTTTGTCCGGCGTCGATCCTGTAGAACCGCTCCGTCAGGCGGGGCAGATGCTCCGACGCGATGCCGGGACCATGGTCGCGCACCGTCAAAATGCCGTCCCGGCCGCGCGCGACGATCGCGATATCGATCTCGTCGAGCGCCTCCGTGCCTTGGCTTGCCTTTACGCCGGCAGTGCATCCGTATTTGATGGCGTTCTCGATCAGGTTCTCGGCCACGCGCACGAGTTCGTCCCGGTCGCCGTTGACCACCACGGGGCTCGGCGCGGATAGCCGGAGGCGCGCGCCGCTTTCTTCCGCGAGGGGGGCCAAGGTGTCGGCGACATGGCCCACCACCATGACCAGATCGACCGGCTTGTCGGGCCGGACATGCAGATTTTGTTCGATGCGCGACAAGGAGAGCAGATCGTCCACGAGCCGGGCCATGCGGCGGGCCTGTTCCGCCATGATGGCGAGAAAACGCTCCCTGGCTCGCGGGTCGTCGCGGGCCGGTCCCTGCAGGGTTTCGACAAAGCCAAGCAGCGATGCCAGCGGAGTCCGCAATTCATGGCTGGCATTGGCGACGAAATCGGCCCGCATGCGTTCGACCCGGCGCGCTTCGGTCAGGTCGCGCAGGGTGAGGAGCAACGCCGGATCGTCGCCGGGTAGTTCCAGCGGTGCCACAGTGACATCGAAGGATCGTTCCACGGGTACGCGGTCGCGCCAGGCAACTGTCTCCATCTGGCCCGACCCCCAGACCCGGCGGATGGCATCGAGAATGTCCGGGTCCCGCAAGGCAAGCGCCAGCGCTCCGCCGGCTCGCAGAGCGGGCACGATGGTCCTGGCCGGTTCGTTGGCCGCTATGACTCGCACGTCTCCAGACACAACGAGCACGGGCTCGGGCATGGCCTCGATCAAGGCGGCGACGAGTGCGGCCGATGACAAGGATGATGTGACATCGAGCATCGCGCTATGGAGTCCCAGAATGCCGAATCCGCTTTCGGCGTCGAATTTCGTTCCGCAAGCGTGACGGTGTCATGACGCCCTCCGCCGAGACTCTCGATCTGCTCGATGATAGGCCGTCATTGACGCCGAGAAGTCCAAAGGGCTAAGCAGCGACGCTCAAGCGCAAGGCCATTCATGCAGGTTACCCGTCTCGATATCCCCGATGTCGTTCTCCTCCGGCCTCGCAAGCACGGGGACGCACGGGGATATTTCGTGGAAACCTTCCACGAGCAGGTGTTTCGCTCTCAGGTTGCGGCGGTTCGGTTTGTCCAGGACAATGAGGCCTTGTCGGCCTCGAGGGGAACCGTGCGAGGCCTCCACTTCCAGTGCCCGCCGACCGCCCAGGGCAAGCTCGTTCGCGCCTCGCGGGGTGCGATCTTCGACGTGGCTGTCGATATCCGGCGCGGTTCGCCCAGTTTCGGGAAGCATGTTTCGGTCGTACTCGATGCGGAGGATGGAGACCAGCTCTGGGTGCCGCCGGGCTTCGCGCACGGCTATTGCACGCTCGAGCCGGACAGCATCATCGCCTACAAGGTCACGGACTTCTACAGCGCCGCCGACGAGGGGGGCATCGCCTGGGATGATCCGCAGCTCGGCATCGACTGGCCGGTCGAGCGCGGCGCCGCGATCCTCTCCGGGAAGGACCGGCAACTGCCGGTCCTGGCAGACCTGCCGCCGGTGTTCAGCTTCGAGCGATCCGTCGTGAGCGCGGCAAAATGATGCGCGTTCTCGTAACCGGTGGTGCCGGCTTCATCGGCTCGGCGGTGGTGCGGCAGCTGGCGGGCGAAGGCGCGGCCGAGGTTCTGAACGTCGATAAACTGACCTATGCGGGCAACCTCGAAACGCTGCGCTCGGTGTCGAACCTGCCGCACTATCGCTTTGAACGGGCCGATATCGCCGATCGCGTCGCGATGGAGCAGCTTTTCGCAAACTTCCGACCCCAGGCCGTGATGCATCTTGCGGCCGAAAGCCATGTCGATCGGTCGATCACCGGCGCCGAGGCCTTCATCGACACCAACATCATCGGAACGTTCACGCTGCTCGAAGTCGCGCGCGGCTACTGGTCGAAGCTCGACGGCGCCGAGAAGGACGGCTTCCGCTTCCTGCACGTGTCCACCGACGAGGTCTACGGCTCGCTCGGTGAAGACGGCGCCTTCACCGAGACGACGCCCTACGATCCCTCGTCTCCCTATTCGGCCAGCAAGGCTGCCTCGGACCATCTGGCCCAGGCCTGGATGCGCACCTATGGCCTGCCCGTGGTGATCTCGAACTGCTCGAACAATTACGGGCCGTTTCACTTTCCGGAAAAGCTAATCCCCCTGGTCATCTTGAACGCGCTCGAAGGCAAGCGCCTGCCGGTTTACGGAAAGGGCGAGAACATCCGCGACTGGCTGTTCGTCGAGGACCACGCGCGGGCGCTGTGGACCATCCTCACGCGGGGGCGACTCGGCGAAAAGTATAATGTCGGTGGCCGCAACGAGCGCACCAACCTGAATGTGGTCGAAACGGTCTGCGACGTGCTCGACGAACTGGTACCGGCCAAGCGCCCAAGGCGCGAACTCATCAGCTTCGTCACGGACCGGCCCGGCCACGACCACCGCTATGCGATCGACGCGACCAAGCTCGAAACGGAGCTCGGCTGGCGCGCCCGGGAGAATTTCGACAGCGGCATCCGGCGAACCGTGCGCTGGTACCTCGACAACGGCTGGTGGTGGCGCCCCTTGCGCGATAAAGTCTACAGCGGCGAACGGCTCGGCCTCGCCAAGCGGGCCTGAATCCATGCGCATCGCCGTCACCGGGCAGAACGGGCAGGTCGCCCGGGCGCTCGCCGAAACCGGCGCCGAGCGCGGGCTGGAGATCGTCGCGCTCGGCCGTCCGACACTGGATCTGGCTCGGCCCGAGACCGTGCTGCCGGCGCTGCTCGCCGCCCAGGCGCAGATCGTGATCAATGCCGCAGCCTATACGGCGGTCGACAAGGCCGAGAGCGAGCCGGAGGCGGCCCACGCCATCAACGCCGCAGGCGCCGGTACCGTGGCACGTGCCGGCCGCGAACTCGGCATTCCGGTGATCCAGCTCAGTACCGATTATGTGTTCGACGGCTCGCGGGCTCGGCCCTACCGGGAGGAGGACCGGACCGGCCCGCTTGGGGTTTATGGGAGCACCAAGCTCGGGGGTGAAAATCTCGTCGCGGCGGAGAACCCGCGTCACGTCATTCTTCGGACAGCCTGGGTCTATTCGCCCTTCGGGACCAATTTCGTGCGGACCATGGTGCGGCTCGCGGCCACCCGGCCCGAGGTGGGCGTCGTGGCCGACCAGCACGGCTGCCCGACGGCTGCGCACGACATCGCAGCCACCGTGCTGGCCGTCGCCGCGCGGCTGCTGGCCGAGCCCGATGCCGTTGCGCTTACCGGGGTGTTCCACATGGCCGCTCAGGGCGAGGCCGTGTGGGCCGATGTGGCTGAAGCAGTTTTCCATAGGTCCGCGGCGCTCGGCGGCCCTTCGGCCAGTGTCAAGCGCATAACGACGGCCGATTACCCGACGCCGGCGCGACGCCCGGCCAATTCGCGGCTCGACTGCTCGAAGCTCGCCGCGACCTACGGCATCACCCTGCCGCCCTGGCGCGAGTCCCTCGATGCCTGCGTTGGGCGGCTCGTGGCGGAGATGCTGAAAGCCGGCTAGGAAGGCGCGGGAGCCCGTTTTCGACTCTCGACGACGCACGGCCTTGCGATGAGCTTCGCGAAACCGCATCTGGACCCGTCCGACACCGCTCTGCTCCGCCTCGCTGCGGCCGTTCGCGATGTCGGATACCATTTCATCACCGTCACGCCCGCAACCCATGCACGGGTCAACGGCCGCCCAGGCAATGCCTGGGCGCGCGACCTGCGCGACGTATTCGGGTGGAGCCGGCCGTTCAGGCGCGATGTCGTCCCCGAGACGATTCTCGGGTTGATGCGGCAGGCCGGCGTCTTGGCCGGTCATGGCGAAGGCTGGCGAAGCACTATTCGCCTGTCATCCCTGGACGATGGCCTATTCATACATTCCGCCTTTCCGACCACCGCCGCGGACGCGGTTTTCTTCGGCCCCGACACCTATCGGTTCGCCACGGCCATCAAGGCTCACCTTTTAGCCCGGACAGAACCCATCACACGAGCCGTAGATATCGGTTGCGGCGCAGGCCCGGGCGGCATTCTCCTCGCCCGAGGCGCGCCCAAAGCCGAGGTGCTGATGGTCGACATCAATGATGAGGCGCTTCGCTATGCCAGGATCAATGCCGCGCTTGCCGGACTCCGGAACGTCGCGCCTCGCCGCAGCGATCTTCTTTCAGAGATCGGGGGTTCATTCGACATGATCGTGTCGAACCCGCCCTATCTCCTCGACCCGGCCCAGCGGACCTATCGTCACGGGGGTGGACATTTGGGCGCCGGATTGTCGTTGACGATCTTGAACGTCGCGATGGAGCGGCTCGCGCCGTTCGGCAGCCTGATCCTCTACACGGGCTCGGCGATGGTCGACGGCATCGATCAGTTTCGGCGGGCGGCAGCAGCGAGACTCGGGAGAGAGGGTTTGGCTTGGGCTTACACCGAAATGGACCCGGATGTGTTCGGGGAAGAGCTGCAACGGGCGGCCTACATGCAAGCGGATCGGATCGCCGCCGTGGTCCTGACCGTCACCAAAGAAGGATAGTCGCGCATGCTCGAGCTTTCGCACGCCGCGTCTCGGTTCGATGTCGCATCCGAGGACGATCTCCAGCGTTGCCTCGCAGACTTCAATCGGAAGCGTCTTACCCCCTCCCTCCCGACGCAAAACTGGCGGGAGGACATCGAGGAAGCAGCCGAGCTCCTGCGCCTGGAGGGCGAGTTCCTCGAAAGGGAGCGGGCGTCTGTGCGGGACCGTGCCGCCACCGCGCCCGCCGACGCCGCTGGCTTCACGGCCTGGTTCGAGCAACTCCAGGAAACCGGGCCCGGCCAGGGTGATCCGCTGTTCCCGTGGCTCGCCGAAACGGCGTCCATGGACGAGATGAAGTGGTTCCTGGCCCAAGAGGTCGCCGGCGAAGCCGGCTTCGAGGACCTCACGGCCTTGACCCAGGTCAAATTCCCCACGCAACCCAAGCTCGAATTCGCACGCAATTATTGGGACGAGATGGGCCGGGGTCAGGAAAAAGGCATGCATGGACCGCTGCTCGAAACGCTGGCGCATTGCCTTGGCCTCGTTCCGAGCGTTGAGACGACCGTGTGGGAATCGCTCGCGCTGGCCAACACCATGGCCGGCCTCGCGGCCAATCGGCGTTACGCCTATCACTCCGTCGGCGCGCTCGGCGTTGTCGAAATGACGGCCCCGGATCGATCCGCCGCCACCGCAGCCGGATTGAAGCGACTGGGCATTCCGACGAGTGACCGGCACTATTTCGATCTGCACGCCATCTTGGATGTGAAACATTCGCTCGCCTGGAACGCCGAAGCGATTCATCCGCTGGTCGAGGCGGACCAGCGGGTCGCTCCCGCCATCGCCGAAGGTGCGCTCATGCGTCTGCAATGCGGTGCACGCTGCTTCAGCCGCTATCGTAAAGAGCTCGGCCTGAGTTCTTGAAACCCGATCCGCCTGGCATTGGCGAACCCCTGACCTGACTTTCGGCGAGGCCAGGGGAAGTTGGAGTTGGCGAAAGCCTTCGCATCAAGCCTGCCCCATGCGGTTCCAGGCATCGAGCCCGGCGATCTTATAGGCTTCCGCCAGCGTCGGGTAGTTGAAGGTGTTCTCGATGAAGAAGTCGATGGTGCCCTTAAGGTTCAACACCGCCTGGCCGATGTGGATGAGCTCCGTCGCCCCCTCCCCCACGATGTGCACGCCGAGCAGCCGCCGGGTCTCGATCGAGAAGATCATCTTCATCATCCCGGAATTGAGCCCCATGATGTGGCCGCGCGAGGTTTCCCTGAACCGCGCGATGCCACATTCGTAGGGAATTTCCCGCTTGCGCACCTCCTCCTCGGTCATGCCCACGGTCGAGATTTCCGGCACCGAGTAGATTCCGTAGGGAAAGTATTCCGGCGGTGGAGGCGGCGACAATCCGAAGGCATGGCAGGCGGCGACGCGGCCCTGTTCCATGGACGTCGAGGCGAGGCTCGGGAAGCCGATCACGTCGCCGGCCGCATAAATGTGCGGAACGGAGGTCTGCAGCGTCTTGGGATCCACCCCGATGCGCCCGCGGTGGTCGACCGCGAGGCCGGCCGCATCGAGGTTCAGCATGTCGGTGGCGCCGACACGCCCCGCCGCGAAGAGCAGCATCTCGGTATTCACGTTGCGACCGTCGGCCAGTTTCGTCACCGTCCGACCGTTCTCACCCACCTCGATCGAAGTCACCGCGGAGCCGAGCCGCAGCGCGACGTTGCGGTCGCGCAAATCGTGGGTGAACTCGTCGATCAGTTCCCTGTCGATGAAGTCGAGAAAGGTCGGACGCGGCTCGATCAGCGTGACGGCAACGTCGAGCGCGCTGAAGATCGTCGCATATTCGACGCCGATGACCCCCGCTCCGACCACCGTCAGACTCCGCGGAAGCTTGGGCAGATCGATGATCTCGTCGCTGTCGAAGATGCTGACGCCGTTGAACGGCACATAATCCGGGCGGAACGGACGGGTGCCGCAGGCGATCAGGATATGGGCCGCAGTGTAGACCCGCTTTTCACCGGTTTCGGCCGTTACCTCGATGCCGTGCGGCCCCACGAACCTGGCCTCGCCACGAGCGGTCTTGACCGCGTTGCGACTGAACTGGTGTTCCAGGACTTCGACCTCGTGATCGAGCGTCTTGTGCAGGCGGGCGATGAGATCGGTCGCGCCGATGTCCTGCTTCACCCGATAGGAACGGCCATAAAAGCCGCGTTCGCGCCACCCGGACAAGTTGAGCACCGTCTCGCGCAACGTCTTCGACGGAATGGTTCCGGTATGGACCGATACGCCGCCGACCCGGCGGCCTTTTTCCACCACCAGCACCGAGTGGCGAAGCTTCGCCGATTGCACAGCGGCGCGCCGCCCCGAAGGGCCGCTCCCGATGACGATCATGTCGTAGTCGTACATGGATTGGCGGTCCCTGCGGCGCGGGTGCGACGGACCGGCCCCGCGGTCAAGCAGGGTCGATCGCCCACAAGCGTGCCCTAGTATCGTTCGATATGCATGTTGGACGCCAGCCTGAACGCGCCGGTCTGCCGCACGGCTTGGCTCGCAGCTTCAGGCGGTGATGCGTTCGGCGCCGTGAAACACCGTAACCCCGTCGCGCCGGGCGATGCCGAGCAGCGTGGTGTCGAGTTGCCGGGCGCGCTCGACGGCAAGCGCCGTCGGCGCCGAAATGGCAACCAGCGTCCGGCAGCCGAAGGTCGCCGCCTTCTCCACCATTTCGTAGGAGGCGCGACTGGTTACGACGATGAAGCCGGGGGCGGGTGGCGTGCCAGTGCGCAGGCAGGCGCCGACCAGCTTGTCGAGCGCGTTATGGCGGCCGACGTCCTCTCGAACCGCGACGATCCGCCCGTCGGCATCGGCCCAGGCGGCGCCGTGCACGGCGCGGGTTGCGGCATTCAGCCCTTGCTGTTCGTCGAGTTCGCTCAAGGCCCGTTCGACCGATCCCAGGGCGACGCTCGGCGCCACGCCGGGCCGGGCCGGGGCACGAGGCAGCGCCTCGAAATCCGCAATGCCGCACAGCCCGCAGCTGGTCCGACCCGCCATGGCCCGCCGCCGGGCCAAATGCGCGTGCAGCCGCTCCGGCACAAGGTCGACCCGCAACCGGAGCCCGCCCTGCGCCTCTTCCACCGTGACCCCTCGAACATCGGAAGCCTCCTCGATCACACCTTCGGTCAAGCAGAAACCGAAGGCGAAGTCCTCGAGGTCGGCAGGGGTCAGCATCATGATGCCGAAGGGCATGTCGGCGAAACTGACATGAACCGGCACCTCGGCAGCTACCGTTCGTTCGGTCGGGTGCGGCGCACCCTCCTTGAAGCCGATGGTGACCACCGCGACCGCGGCCGAAGGCTCGATAGCGTTGGGCGGAGCACCGGGCGGCCTCATAGGCAAGATGGCGGCCCTACCCTCACTCCCGGCCTCCCTCCGTACATGGACCGCATGGACGGGTCATGTTCGTTAGACGACGCCGGTTGCAGGGTCCGGCCTTCGCTTTGCTCCAGAGTTCGACACCCATCGTCAAACACCCTCCTCCCGCTGCGTCCGTTATAAATGCTTCCCAGGTGCCAATGGCTCCATCGTGCCTCGACCGAAGACGAGCCGACCCGCAGGGCCACGCGTTGGCGAGGGCCGACCTTGCACAGATCCATCATGCGGGTTAGCACTTTCGGCCCGCGGCGACATCTTTCGAAGACGGACAAAGAAGCTCCATGCCGCTGTCGCAACCCCATTTCGCCAAGCTCGACGACGTCGCCCACATCATTCAGGTGGCGCTCACGCCGGTGTTCCTGCTGACCGGCATCGGCACGCTGATCAACGTGTTCTCGGCCCGCCTGGCCCGCGTCGCAGACCAGGTCGACAGAATCGCCGAGGCGGTCGAGCAGGCCGGCGACAGCCGCAAGGCTACGCAACAGGTGCAACTCGGCTACCTTCGCATTCGCTCCGTCGCGCTCGACATCGCAGTCATCCTCGGCACTGTCGGTGGCGCGGCCACCTGCGGCGCGGTATTGATGCTGTTCGTCGGCGCCATGCGCGACGCGGGCATCGCTTGGGCACTGTACTTCCTTTTCGGCCTGGCCATCCTTTGCACGATCGGAGCGCTCACCGCCTTTCTGTTCGAAATGTTGCTGGCGAGCCGGTTCATTCGCGCCCGCGTCGACAGGAGCGAAGACGAAGCGCGCTCCTGATCCAGCGCGCCCCCTTCTGGAGAGCCCAAGGTGCACGCAGGCGCCTGTGCGCGCCCGATCGCGCGGCGCCGAGGACCTGGTCCTTGGGCACGTGCTGCCGCGAGCAGGCGCGCCACTGAGACGGGTTCAGAACCGCCAGCGCTGCGCGTTGGCGACCAGGAAGTCGCGCAAAACCTGGACGCGCGCCACGCTTTTCAGCTCTTCCGGGTAGACGAAGTAGCAGTCGAGTTCCGGCATATCGACATGGGGCAGCAGTTGCACGAGCCCGCTGTCCGCTTCGGCCAGATAGTCGGGCAACACGCCGATGCCGGCACCACTCTGCACCGCCAGGCGAATGGCGATCATGTTGTTGAAGGTCACGGCCGAGGGGCGAGGCGATTTCGGATCCCGCCCCGTCGCCTGGAGTGAATTCAACATGGAAACGAGGTAGTTCGACGGCGTGCCGGCATAACCCAGGAGCCTGTGCTTGGAGAGATCCTCGACGGTCCTCGGCTGGCCGTGCCGCTTGAGATAGCTCGGCGCCGCGTAAGCATGATAATGGACCGTGAACAGGCGGCGTCGGATCAGGTCGGGCTGCGTCGGCTCGCGCAACCTCAACCCGATGTCGGCTTCCCGCATGCCGAGGTCGAGTTCCTCGTCGGTCAGGATCACATGCAGGCGGATGTCGGGGTAGAGTTCGAGGAACTCGCCCAGGCGCGGCGCGAGCCAGCTCGTCCCGAGCCCGAAGGTCGTGGTGATGCGGAGTTCCCCGTGCGGCTTTTCGCGGCTGTCGGTCAGATGGCTGCGCACCGCGTCGAGCTTGAGCATGACGTCCTGCACCGTGCGGAACAGCAGCTCGCCCTGTTCGGTGAGGATCAGGCCCCGCGCATGCCGATGGAACAGGGACGTTTCGAGTTCCTGTTCAAGCGCGCTGATCTGCCGGCTGACGGCGGACTGGCTGAGGTTGAGGACTTGTCCGGCATGGGTGAACGAACCGGCATCCGCCGCCGCCTGGAAAACCCGCAACTTGTCCCAATCCACCTTCGCCTCCTGACGTTTGGCCGCGCATTCGTTGAGAAGTGGATCAGTCCCAGGCGCCGATCATCTGCGCTTCGCGCCGTTCCTCGGCTCGAATTGCCGGATCCGTTCCGTGCTCGGCAAGGAACTTCTCGGCTTCAAGCGCCGCCATGCAGCCCATTCCGGCTGCCGTCACGGCCTGGCGGTAGATCTTGTCCTTGACGTCCCCCGCCGCGAAAACACCCGGTATGTCGGTCGCGGTCGAGTCCGCACGGGTGAGGATATAGCCGCCGGCATCCATGGGCACCTTGCCCTTGAACACCTCCGTCGCCGGACTGTGGCCGATGGCCACGAACACACCGTCCGCCGGGAAGGTGCTAGATCTCTCTCTCTGCAGGTGGCGTAGCCGCACGCCGGTGACCCGGGACGGCATCCCTTCGCCGAGGATCTCCTCGACCACGCTATGCCAGATGACGTCGATCTTCGGGTTCTTGAACAGGCGCGTCTGCAGGATCTTTTCCGCCCGGAACGAGTCGCGGCGGTGCACGACCGTGACGCGGCGCGCATGGTGGGTGAGATAGAGCGCATCCTCGACCGCCGTGTTGCCGCCGCCGACCACGACGACGTCCTTGCCGCGGAAAAAAGCGCCGTCGCAGACCGCGCAGCCGCTCACGCCCTGCCCCATGAAGGCGCGCTCGGACGCGAGCCCGAGCCATTTTGCCTGGGCGCCAGTCGCGATGATTACGCTGTCGGCGAGGTAGGTGTCGCCGCTGTCCGTCATGCAGGCAAAAGGACGTGTGGTGAAATCGACCTCGGTCACGATGTCGAAAACCAGGCGCGCCCCGGCATGCTCGGCGTGGGCGCGCATCTTTTCGGTGAGATCCGGACCCAGGATCGACGCCTCGCCGGGCCAGTTCTCGACATCGGAGGTGATCGTCAGTTGTCCACCGGGCTGCAGGCCCTGAATGACGACCGGTGCAAGATCGGCGCGAGCCGCGTAGACCGCCGCCGTATAGCCAGCCGGGCCGGCGCCGATGATCAGCGTCTTCGCGCGATGCGTCTTAGGCATGGGGTTATCCGACCGGGATGGGAAGGCACGTGGCGGGTTCCGTGTGATATGGCGTCTCACCGGTGCTTTGGTATATGAAGCGGCATGCCTTCCCGCAAGGTTGTCGCGGCGCAGATGACCTGTCTGTGCCGTGCGCGACCTCAGTCGCAGGTATGGACGCCGGCCCGGCTGCCCCGCTTGCGGGCAAGGCTTGCGACCTCGGGGCCACGGGAATAGGTTGCGTGTCGTTGGGCGACGTGAATCGACCCGAGACATGGTGTGGTCCACCCGTCAGGAGTGCCCTGAGCGGCATTCGGGACAGATCACCGGATTGAGCAGCCCCGAAAGGGAACTGCTCGGATGCGAAAGGCGCCCTCATGCCCTCCCCCACTGCGGCTCGGGCCACAACCCGGCCCGAATCGGCCGCGGCGACCGTCGATGACATCAAGGCGTCGATCCGCGCCAGCATGGCGGCACGACGAAGCTTCGACCAGCCCTATCGGCATTACCTGGTCGGTACCCTGTTTCCGGCCGAGGTGGCCGACCAACTGGCCGAGCTCCCCTTCGAGGCCCCTCCGCTCGACGGCGTGTCGGGCAAGCGCGAGCTCCACAACGACACGCGACGCTATTTCGACGCGGCGACGATGGCCCGGTTCCAGGTCGTGGCGCGTGTGGCGGAAGCCCTGCAAGCTACGGATCTCGTGGCGGACATCGCCGATACCTTCGATGCGCCGCTGGACGACACCTTTTTGCGGCTTGAATATGCCCAGGATGTGGATGGCTTCTGGCTCGAGCCCCACACCGACCTCGGCGTGAAGAAATTCACCTGCCTGATCTATCTGTCGGATGGGCCGGGCCACGACAAGCTCGGCACGGACATCTATGCGAGCCGCGAGCGGCATTTCGGCTGCTCGCCGTTCCGGAGGAACGGCGCCATGATCTTCGTGCCAGGCGCGGACACGTGGCACGGGTTCGAAAAGCGCCCCATCGAGGGTGTGCGCCGCTCGGTGATCCTCAATTACGTGACGCACGACTGGCGCGCCCGCGAGCAGTTGTCCTTTCCGGAATGCCCGGTGCGCACGCGTTGAAGCAAGAGAACGCGTCCCTGTCTGGAGAGCCAGCATCGGGGGCCGGCAGATTTTGTCGTCGGAAGCGGTGCGACGCTGGGTGGCACCGGCTCATCAAGGGCGCGAGGCTCTTGCAAAGGCACGGAAGAAGGCCCTAAAAGGCTTCGGCGCTCCCGCCAGGCCCTGGAATCGACGTTCCGGCCTCTGAGCCGGGCCGAACCGCCGAACACTTCGGTGGGGGATAGTTCAATGGTAGAACAGCGGACTCTGACTCCGTTAATCTTGGTTCGAATCCAGGTCCCCCAGCCAAATATCTCAATAACTTAGCTGTTGCACCTCTTGGCTGATCCGGTGTCGGCTACCAGGGGCTACCAAGCCGTCGGGTTTCGTTCTTAGTTCGCGGTCCGGCTTTGGGTATGTTTCAATTCCACCAGGATATCCGCTCGCGCCGGCAAGGTACCAGTTTCCGCGGCAGCCGCGCACCCAGGGACTTGATCGCCTGCCCCGCTGAAGACCACTGCTGCTGGTCAGATCTTAGAGCGGCACTGAGGCATCGACTTCGAGATCGTACCGGCCCGGGGCCTCACCGAGGTCGCGCAGCCCTTCGGCAAGGCCCGCTAGAACGGGTTTCCTAGTCTTGGCGGGCAGGTATCTTAGACCCTTGCGCAACCCTTGCCGCTAGGCCGCTCCCCGTCGCCGGGCCTCGACAAAAGCCCCAGCTAAATCGGACCCGCGGCGTGTCCCGATCAGAGCCT
>JBBPYT010000454.1:0-5054 GCA_038199665.1 Hyphomicrobiales bacterium | reverse complement strand
GCGACCATCCCTCTCCGCCTTTGTGCCTGTTGCGCCTTTACCACGAACACCGAGGCCGAACCCCTGGCGGCTTCCCGGCCGGCCGCGCCGCCCTATGTTCATATTTGTCTTGACTCGTTTGAAACACCGATGAGCTATGGGACGAGCAATCCAAGGGGGTTCCCGTGAACAAAATCAAGCTGGCCGTTCTGGCTTCGGCCCTGGCCCTATCAGTCTGCACCGTCGCGGCGCCCGCTAACGCCAAATCGGACAAGATGATGCGCCACCACATGATGCACCATCACGGCATGATGATGCCCCACCATGGCATGATGATGCGCCACCACGGCATGATGATGAGCATGATGAAACGCCACCACGGCATGATGAAGCACCACCACATGATGCATCACCACATGTGATTGCGGCTGGTCCGAGCGGCACGCGTGCCGCCGCCGGCCGGGGGGTCTGCGGCCGCAAAACGCGGTGGCGTCGGGCCGGTCGGCTGTGCCGGGCACAAGCTGAAGCTGGAGGGGTTGTTTCCTATGCCCCGACGGGCTCCCGCTCACCCAGGAACGCGGCATGTTCCGCGATAAGGTCGCCGTCAAGCGCCTTGCGGATCAACGCTCGTGTTTCAGGCAGACCGTAGAGGGCGGCGAACGAGCCGAAACGCGGCCCGCGCTCCTCGCCGAGCAACACCTGATAGAGCGTGTTGAACCATTCGTTCGAAACGCCGGGGCGCTGGGGTGTCGCGGTCTTGGCCCGAGCATCCTGGTAGCGCGGGATCGGCCGCGCCACGTCGTAGAGCGCCGTCTGGATCTCCTCGGCGCTGGCATGGTCCGGCAAGGCGCCGAGCGCCTGGTCGAGGCGCTGCAACGCCTCGCGTTCCACCTCGTCCGGCGCGCGATAGCGTTTCGCCGGCCGCACGAAATCGCGGTAATAGCGGACCGCATAGCCGACGAGCTGGTCGAGCCGCGGATGGGTGTCGGGCGAGACCCCCGGCGCGTAGCGGCGTAGGAAGCCCCAGAGCACCGCCGGATCTTCGCTATTTGCGACGGCGGCGAGGTTGAGCAGCATCACGAAGGATACGGCCGTGCCGGTCTCGCCCTCGGCCGGAGCCAATCGCTCAGGCGCCGGCGGGTCGCCGTCGTGGATGTGCCACACCGGATTGCCGAGCCTTTCGCGCCAGCCCTGCCGGCCGTAGCTGGCCAAAAAGGCCGAATATTCGTCCACCGCGCGCGGGATCACGTCGAAGTACAGGCGCTTGGCGGCCGACGGCTTCTGGAACATGAAGAGCGACAGACTTTCGGGCGACGCATAGCGGAGCCATTCCTCGATCGTCAGGCCGTTGCCCTTGGACTTCGAGATCTTCTGGCCGTCCTGGTCGAGGAAAAGTTCGTAGTTGAAGCCTTCGGGCGGCTGCGAGCCTAGCGCGCGGACGATGGCGCCCGACAGCTTCACCGAGTCGATCAGGTCCTTGCCGGACATCTCGTAGTCGACGCCCAGCGCATGCCAGCGCATCGCCCAATCGGGCTTCCACTGGAGCTTGACGCGCCCGCCCGTAACCGGGGTGTCGTAGAGCGTGCCGGAAACAGCATCGCGCCAGGAGATCGTGCCGGCGGCGGTGTCATGACCCACCAGCGGCACCTGCATGACCACGCCCGTTTCGGGATGGATCGGCAGGAAGGGCGAATAGGTGGTGGCGCGCTCGCTCCTCAAACTCGGGACCATGATCTTCATCACCGCCTCGAGCCGCTGCAGCATCAAGAGCAGCGCCGCATCGAACACGCCAGCCTTATAGGCCACGGTCGAAGACATGAACTCGTAGTCGAACCCGAACTGGTCCAGGAAGGCGCGCAGGCGGGCATTGTTGGCCTCCCCGAAGCTCGACGCCTCACCGAACGGGTCCGGCACCTGCGTCAGCGGCCGGCCGAGATATTGCACCAACATCTCCTTGTTGGGCACGTTGTCCGGCACCTTGCGAAGGCCGTCCATATCGTCCGAAAAGGCCACGAGCCGAGTCGGAATCTTATCCTCCGTCAGCACCCGGAAGGCGTGGCGCACCATGGTGGTGCGCGCCACCTCGCCGAAGGTGCCGATGTGCGGCAGGCCCGAGGGCCCATAGCCGGTCTCGAACAGCACGCTCTTCTGCCCGGTGCGCTCGACCCGCTTGACCAGCTTGCGCGCCTCCTCGAACGGCCAGGCATTTGCCTGGGCGAGGATGGCGGCGGGGATGGCGGGCGATTTCATATTCCTACTTTCGAAACCCAAGGCCACCTCTCGCAAGTCCGTTCGGTCGAACCATGTCACAAAACGCGATCCGGCTGCATTCTCGCGCTCGCACGATCAGGCCGCGGCCCGGCGTGTGCCGCTGGAAAACCGCGGTATTAGGCAGCAAACTTACCTTGTCCTGACTGCCTTTCAGAATGGACTATTGATCCGGTGGTATGCCGCGATCAACGCAGCCGCAAGCGAGCCGGCCAGCACCCAGAACATAACGCCAAGCGCATACCGGTTGCTGCCGGAGTAGATGCAAGCCTCGGCTTCGATGCCATAGGCTGCAATAAAACGCAGAAGATCGCACGCGTAGTTTGACCCAGCATCAACGATCCGGTCCATCGACCTCTCCCCAAGATCTTCGACGGGTGAGAAAAACGCCGGCAGCCGGCCCGCACGCGGTCGATGTTTCGGCGGAGTTCAGGAACGCGCGCCAGGGTCTCGAATGCCTCATGAAGGCCTGAAACGTATCGTTCAGCTCGGTTCCATCCCCAACGCTGGGCCGAGTCCCACGCGATGCGCTCAATATCTCGATCGGCTTCTTCCGAAAGATCATCGCCGCTCATTCCTCTGCGCCGGGCGACCTCGCTTTCAGCGCCGCGATGATCTCGGGCACTTGGCGCGGGCCGACCCCGCTCTCCTCCCCCAGGGTGCGATGAGCGCCCCTCGCTCATCCGCCTGAGCCTGGTCGCGCCGGATCTGGTCCCGCACGTGGTCGCTGACATTGGCGTCGGCGGGAAAGTCTAGAACAAGGGTCACGCGAAAGGCTCCAATGCGGTTCGATCGTCGGGGCTGAAGGCGGGTCTATCGCATCGGGCGCCGTTTGGCATCCCTCGCCCTCATGTTGAGCCGAATGCGTCAGCATTCCGAGTCGAAGCGGGGGCATTTCCAACACGATCCGCCACGGCACCACAAGCGTATCTTCGGAAGAAGTGGACGAAGCGGTTTGAGGAACTGGACGTACTGAACTGCACCCCGTTTTGACCGGACATCTGGCATAGCTCGATAAGGTGGATCTCAGTCTGGCGCGTAGTAGCACCAGACGTCCATGACCGTTCCTTGTTGAACAGTCGTCCCAATACGAATGGCACCGAGCTTGGAAGCGACGCGGGCTGAGGCGACATTGTCCGGCGCGATGTGACTGAGAAGTCGCTGTGGCTTGTGAGTTTTGAACATCCAGTCCCGGATAACCGTGACAGCCTCCGTGGCGTATCCCTTGCCCCGCCCGCGTCGGCAGAGCATGTAGCCCAGTAGCGGTTCGGGTAAATTGTACGGGTGGCTAAACCCTAACCTGCCAACAAATCCGTCCTGGTCCTCTACGGCCATCATGCCATAGCCCCTCAGGCCCCATTGTCCGAGCGCGAAGGCCGTGCGCCGCCAAACCTCGGCGGCCGATGGAGGTGGGTTCGTCGAAAACCGCCTCACCTCGGCGTCATTCACCATAGCCAACAGATGCGGATGATCCTCGGCACAGAGCCGACGCAGGACCAGTCGAGATGATCTCAGAATGGGGATGGGGATTCCGTCCATGCCGCAGGTCCAGCCGATAGCCGATAGAATGCGATGATAGCTGACAGCGGCAATGCTTTTCTAGAGCCTGCTTCGGGTCGTGTGCGGCCCGTATGCGCAGCGCGCCGCCGAGTTCCTGTCGGTCCCGTAGTGAAGAAGCTCAAAGCTGCGCGGGATCGCAAGAAGATCGAGACCGGGCAGAAAGTCGAAGGGCGCAAGTCTATAGCCGAGATGCGCCCCAGTGTGGTCCCCCTCGGCGAAAGGGGACTCCAGGAAAAACGTAACTCCAGGCCCGAGCACGGGGTTGTCACATATATGTGGTAAGTTCGGATTTACAGCCAGATACACCGATATATTACTATAGCGACTCCTGCCTCGCAGGAATATCTGACCGTATTACGCCAAATCTCTTTCCGACCGTTCGCTCTGAAACAAAAAGCGCCCGGCTCATCGCCGGGCGTTTGCATCATCGGATCACGAACGCGCGCCTCACGCCCCCTTCGGGAAGTTCACGACGCGGCTGTCGCGGCCCTCGGGCTCGGGCTCGGCATCCTCGGCGCGCGAGCCGATCCTGAGGCCCTGCTTGCCGACCGTGATCGGCACGCTCTCCCCATCGTGGATCTCGCCACCCAGGATCATCTCGGCCATGGGATCCTGCACCGACTTCTGGATCACGCGTTTCAGCGGCCGCGCCCCATAGACCGGATCGTAGCCCTTGTCGGCCAGCCAGGCGCGCGCCTTGGCGTCGAGCTGCAGGGTGATCTTGCGATCCTCGAGCAGCCTGGCCAGCCGTGCGAACTGGATGTCGACGATCGCCGCCATATCCTCGCGCCGCAGGCGATGGAACAGGATGATCTCGTCGACCCGGTTGAGGAACTCCGGCCGGAAATGGCTGCGCACCACGCCCATCACCTCGTCGCGCACCTTGGACACGTCCTCGCCGTCCTTTTGCAGGGCGAGATATTCGGACCCGAGGTTCGAGGTCATGATGATGAGCACGTTGCGGAAGTCGACCGTCCGGCCCTGCCCGTCGGTCAAGCGGCCATCGTCGAGCACCTGCAAGAGGACGTTGAACACGTCCGGATGCGCCTTCTCGATCTCGTCGAACAGCACGACCTGGTAGGGTCGGCGCCGCACGGCTTCGGTCAGCGCGCCGCCTTCTTCATAGCCGACATAGCCGGGGGGCGCCCCGATCAGCCGGGCGACCGAGTGCTTCTCCATGTATTCCGACATGTCGATCCGCACCATGGCGGTGTCGTCGTCGAACAGGAAGCTCGCCAGCGCCTTGG
>JBBPYT010000453.1:0-18866 GCA_038199665.1 Hyphomicrobiales bacterium | reverse complement strand
CGCTGGAGCGATCCGACATTTCTGGCCGGCTTGGCGCTCCTCGAAGCGCATTGGCGACCGACCGGTTCCGTCTTCGAGCTCGCCTGCGGCATCGGGCATTTCGGGCGTGAATTCCTGCGCCGAGGCATGGGCTACGCCGGTTCCGACGTGGTCTTCGCGAAGCTCTGGCTGGCGCGGTGGTGGGTTTTGGGGGCGTCGGCCCACCTCGTCTGCTTCGATGCTGCCGGGCCATGGCCGGTCGCGGACGAGCGCTTCGATCTGGCGCTCTGCCAGGATGCCTTCTACTTCCTCGAGCCGAAGCCCGCGATCCTCGAGACCCTGCGAACGCTGGTCTCGCCACAGGGGTGGCTGGCATTCGGCCATGTGCACAATCGCGACGCCGAGAACTTCTCGGCCGGCGCCGGGGTTGGCGCTGAAGAGCTGGCAGCCTTGTTTCCCGGCGGCACCGTTTACGACGACGCGGAATTGACGCGGGCTCTTGTCGAGAGCCGGGCGCCGCGACCTCAGATGCCGCAGTTTTTGAACCGCGTTGAAGCCTTTTCGGTGGCGGAGGGACCCGGCCTCGCGTCCCCGCGTGCTCTGACGGGCGGGCTGGTGCTGCCGCCTGCCGGCGCCGTTCTGCGCCGCAACCCGCTCTACGCCTGGCGCGATCACGAGTGGAGAATCGCATGGCCGTCGGAGCGTTATCGGGAGGAATACCAGGCGCGCGCGACCTACCCGGACCGCTATGACGAGCCCGTAACGCCGCGGGCCGAGGCGGCGGCTGTCCGGTGCCGTGCACTGGTCGACCTGCCGGAGCGCTGGTGATGAGCAACGGGCCGCCGATCGGTTGGGGAATAGCCGGCTTCGGATGGGTGGCGCGCGACTACATGCTGCCGGCCATGATCGAGGCAGCGCATCGTCTGGTAGCGGTGTGCGATCCGGATCCAGCGGCACGGCTGAAGGCGGAAGCTCTCGGGGCTGCGGCCTATGAAAGCTTCGAGGCCTTGGCGGCGGATCCGGCGGTCGAGGCCGTCTATGTCGCCACGCCGAATTACCTGCATCGGACGGCAACGGAAGTTTTCGCGGCGGCCGGCAAGGCGGTGCTCTGCGAGAAACCGATGGCCACCACCGTATGGGACGCGGGCGCCATGGTGGAGGCCAGCCTTCGCGCAGGGATCCTCTACGGCACGGCCTTCGATCAGCGGCATCATCCGGCCCACCGCGCCCTCAGGACCGCCGTTCGGGCCGGCGTTCTCGGACGGGTCACGGCGGTTCGGATCGTCTATGCCTGCTGGCTTGGGGTGGATTGGTCGGCCGGCGGCAGCACCGATAATTGGCGGGCCGACGGCGTCAGGGCTGGCGGCGGCGCCCTGATGGATCTGGCGCCGCACGGGCTCGACCTGATCGATTTTCTGCTGGATGAACCTGTCCGACAGCTGGCGGCCGTCACCCAGACCCGCGTCCAGGATTACGCGGTGGATGACGGGGGGCTGCTGATCGGAAAAACCGCTTCGGGCATTCTGGCGAGCCTTCACGTGGCCTACAACTGCCCGGACATGCTGCCGCGGCGAAGGCTCGAGATCCTCGGGACGAGGGGCCAACTGACGGCAGTGAACACGATGGGACAGGACCCGGGCGGCGATGTGCTTTTCACTTCTGCCGACAGCGGCGAGGAGACATCCTTCTCCGTGCCGGAGCCTCGGACGTCGCCCTTCGTGGGCCAGGTCCGCGCTTTCGCGCACGCGCTCCGCACCGGCAATCACGCGGCCTTCTCGGCCGAACGCGATCTCCATACGATGCGTCTTATCGAGCAGGCCTATGCGTCCGCCGGGCCGCACGGGGCCGATCGATGAACCACCTGCCGGCCGATCTCCCCGATGTGGCGAGGCGCTACATCGAAGCTTTGCCCCAGGGACGGTTCGTCGGCTTTCCCATGACGCCGCTCGACCGGACTGGCGTTCCGGCCTGGAAGGTAGGACTGTTTCTGGCTGAAGCCGAGCGGCTGACCGGGGCCATGCCGTCCGGTTACGGCTATGGGATGACCGATGGCGAGGCCATCATCGGAGCGATCGCCGAAATCGCCGAAATGATCTGCCCGACCCTGCGACTCATCCAAGAGCCGTGCCGCATCGGCTCTTACGCCGAACTCGCGGCGGATGTGGGCCGAGCCGGCATAGTCGATCCCCTGACGCTCTGCCCGCCGGCCGGCAGCCTCGTCGATCGGAACATGCCGCTGGCCTGGACACCGGCCATTCGGGCGCGCACCGGGGAACGCGTTCTCGTGCCCCTGGATGTCGCTGCTTCGGACTTTTTCGAATTGCCGCGCGGCTATGTCCCGTTCACGACCCTGATCACCAACGGGCTGGGCGCCGGTCCCGATCGCGATTGGGCGCTGGGCCACGGCCTGCTCGAACTGCTCCAGCGCGACGGCAACGGCCTTCTGTTCCGGGCACTTGACCGCGGCGTCGAGCTGGCCCTTTCGGGGCTCGATTCGGAGACGCAGGACCTGCTGGATCGGCTTGACGGCGCCGGCATCGAGATCCTGCCCAAATTCGCGACGGATGAATTCGGCCTCGCCAATCTCTATGTGGTCGGATTCGACCGTCCGGGGCATGGGCCGCGGGTGCCGATCATGCTCTCCGCCTGCGGCGAAGCCTGCGACCCCGACCGCAATCGCGCTTTGCGCAAGGCCGTGCTCGAATTCTGTTCGGCCCGGGTGCGCAAGACCTACGCGCACGGCCCGATGCGGGAAGCGCTCGGCGTCGCGCCGCCGGGCTATGTCGACGATTTCATCACCAGGGCCTTGCCGAGTCTCGATCTCGAAGAGAGCCGGGCGCTCGCGGCCATGACCGAATGGGCGCGGTTCGATGCGTCGACTCTAAAACGCTTGCTCGACTCGTCGGTTTTCTCGGTCCGGGAGCGCAAGCCCTTTGCCGAGCTGCCCACGGCGGCGCTGTCCGACACCCGCGAGCGAGGCCGATTCGCTCGCGAAACGCTCGAAAAAGCGGGATTCGACGTTCTTTACGTCGATTGTTCGCCACGCGATGGTTCGATCGGCGTTGTCAAGGTGATCGTGCCGGGGCTGGAGGTCGAGACGATGAGCTACTATCGCGTGGGCGAACGCAACACGCGCAAGCTCATCCTTCGCGACAGCCCGCTGATTCGCTTCGGCTCCGAAAGCCATACTCTGCGTCCCGTGCGCCTGACAGCGGAGGCCTTGGACCGCTTGGACCCGCTGACCGGCGGCCGGCCGCCCTTGTTCGACACCGCCGAGGCCGATCGGATCGTCGGGTCGCTTTATCCGCTTTATCGCGAGCCCGAAGCCCACCACGTCGCCTATCGTCTCGAGAGGTCGCGCGCATCATGACCTTGCGTTTTGCCTACAATACCAACGGCACGGTCTCGCACCGCCTCGAGGACGCGCTCGTCCTCATGGCTGAGACGGGCTATTCGGGCGTCGCGCTGACGCTCGACTACAATCACTTCGATCCCTTCGTCCCCGATTGGGAGCTGCAGGCCGGACGGCTGCGTGACCGGCTGCGGGTGCTCGGCCTCGGTTCGGTCATCGAGACAGGCGCGCGCTTCCTGCTCGATCCTCGCGCCAAGCATGAGCCGACCCTGGTGACGGCCGACGCCGCGGCTCGTGCCCGGCGGGTCGCCTTCCTGCATCGCGCCGTCGATATCGGGGCGATTCTCGGGTCGGAGGCCGTGTCGTTCTGGGCCGGTGTGCGCAAGCCTGGCGTGCCGCTCGATGAGGCTTGGGACTGGCTCAAGACCGGCCTTGACCATGTGGTCGGCTATGCGGGGCGTCGCGGCGTGACGGCGGCGCTCGAGCCTGAGCCCGGCATGCTGGTCGAAACCGTCGACGATTTCAGCAGGCTGCACCGCGACCTCCCCGGCCTGAAGCTGGCGCTCGATCTGGGCCACCTGCTGGTGACGGGAGAGCGCGACCCGGCAACGGCGATCCGGGAATTCGCTTCCGTCCTCGGCACGGTGACCATCGAAGACATGCAGCGCGGCCGGCATGTTCACTTGCCCTTCGGCGAGGGCGATATGGATGCCCCGGCGGCACTCGACGCACTGGACGAGGTGGGCTTCACGGGCCTCGTCTGCGTCGAGCTTTCCCGAGACAGCCATCGCGCCGATCTGATGATGCCGCAGGCCTTCAGCTATCTGCGCCTGTGCCGCGAAGGCGTGCGGGTCGAAGCCGCGCCGCGACGCAGGCCGGGAAAGCACAAGGAAAAGATCGCTTGAGAGTGTGTTTCGTCAGCCGGCGCTTTTTTCCGGCGATCTCGGGCATGAGCGTCTACGCGGTCAATCTCCTGCGCGAACTCGTGCGGGCCGGCCATGACGTGACCATGCTCAGCCAATATCGCGGCGACGCTTTGGGGACCCGTGTCTATGGCGGCGGGCCGCCGCCTCAGGTCCCGGGCGTGAGAGTCATCGGACTCGAGCAACTGGGCGAGCAGCAGAGCGGCGATTTCGAGCGCGACATCGCGCGGATGGTGGAGGTGATGGCAGCCGAGCACGCGCGACAGCCGTTCGACATCCTGCACGGGCAATACGGCTACCCGACCGGCTGGGCCACCCTGCTGGCGGCGGCCCGACTCGGCGTGCCGAACGTCGTCTCGATCCAGGGCGGCGACGGCCACTGGGTAGGCTCGTGCTGCAACACCCACAAGCTTGCGATGCAGCACGTGCTCGACCATTCCAATGCGCTGCTGATCGGCGGCCAATCCTTCATCGAGGAGGTGGCGGAGCGCCTCGGAACATCGCGCGACCGCTTCACCATCGTACCCGGAGCGGTCGACACCGAACGCTTTCGGCCGAAGGACGAGAACCGCCTGGGAGCGGCCGACGGGCCGATCCGGTTCCTGTATCACGGTCGCGTCGACCGGCGGAAAGGCGCGCTCGACTTCCTCGACGCCCTGGCGATGCTGCGCGACCGCGGCCTGCCGTTCCGCGGCATCGTCTCGGGCATCGGGCCGGATGTCGATCCCTGCCGCGAGCGCGCCGCCGCGTCGAGGCTCGACTCTCATGTTGAGTTCACGGGGTATGCGGCTTACGAGGCCGTGCCGGCGATCTACCGCGACGCCGACGTTTTCGTGTCGCCCACCTACATGGAAGGCTTTTCGAATACGATCCTGGAGGCCATGGCGTCCGGCCTGCCCAACGTATCCTGCCGCGCCGTGGGCGTGGTCGATTGCTTGCGCGACGATGATAACGCACTTTTGACCGAGCCCGGCGACGTGCCGGCGCAGGCGGACGCGCTGGAGCGGATGGCCCGCAACGGCGCCCTGCGGCAGCGGATTGCCCGTGCCGGCCTCGACGAATGCCGACGCGCTTATTCCTGGACCGCGGTCGGACGGCAGATCATGCAGGTCTACGATCGGGTGGTGCATGAGCCCCCGGACACTGCCTTCGATCCCGTTCTGCCGATCGAGCCCTGCCGCTACCGGGCAGAGCCGCACCTTCTTTGATGCCCAAGGGCCCTCGATCCTTCGACACGGATGCTGCGCATCCGGCTCAGGATGGGGGCTACGGAGGTGCCTTTGAGATCCGATATTGTTCTGGGCGCCTCCGTTCACCCCTCATCGTGAGCCAGCCGCGAAAGCGGCTGTGTCGAAGGATCCTCGGCGACCCTGCTATGCCCACCTGCCTCGCCCTTTCGCCCCATCTCGACGACGCGGTTTTTTCCTGCGGCGGCACTATGGCGACGCTGGCCCGCGCAGGCTGGCGGGTGATCCTGGCGACGGCGTTCACCGCGACGGTCCCCAACCCTCAAGGCTTTGCCCTGGAGTGCCAACTCGACAAGGGATTGGCGGCCGATATCGACTACATGGCGCTGCGCCGCAACGAGGATTTTCTGGCGGCGCGCATTCTCGGGGTCGAGCCAGTTTGGCTGCATTTTCGCGAAGCGCCGCACCGCGGTTACGCGTCCGCGGCGGCGCTGTTCGGCGGCGTGCGGCCCGACGACGCCATCCAGGCCGAACTGGCGTCCGCCTTCGCGGCGCTCTTCGCCGCCTTCCACCCGGACCTCATCCTCGTCCCGCAGGCGATCGGCGGCCACGTCGACCATATCCAGGTTTTCCGCGCATTCTCCGGCCTCGAACCCGACCGCGCAACCCTATGGTGGCGCGATTTCCCCTACACGGTGCGCGACGCCGTGCCCCGCGAGCCGTTCGGCGCCGAAATGAGCTTGCTGGAGGCGGAGGACGTGGCGCTTCGGCCGAACGCGCTCGAGGCCAAGCGCGCCGCCTGCCGCTGCTACGCGAGCCAGCTCGGGTTCCAGTTCGGCGGCCTCGATGGCCTCGAGGCGCGGCTTGCGGCGGCCGGATCGGTCGAGCCTTTCAGACTTCAAGGAGCGATGCCTCCGATGGAGAGTCGTGGACCCGGGTAGTGCCTGCCGACCGGCAGCGCAGACACGAACGGCCCCCACCTTCGAGGAGCAAGGGGAAAGCGACCATCGATCGCTATTGTGGTCCGATGTAGCGTTCGATCGGCTCGACCTTTTCGATCAGGCCCCGGCGCTTCATGAACTCGGCAAAGGTGGCGTAGCGTATGGGATCGATCGCCGCCGGGTCGGATGACAGACGCGGCAGCGTCGCGTTCCAGGCTTCCTTGTTGAGTTCGTCATCGAGCTTGGGATAAGCCTTGGTGAACGCCTGCCAGGCGTCTTCGGGATAATCGAGTATGTAGAGCTGGGCGGCGCCGACCGCATCCAGGAAGTGGCGCACGAACGGCGCCTTGCTCTTCTCAACCGTGGTGACGAAGATCGACTCGTCGTAGGGCGGCACGCCGTGCTCTTCGGGGAAGAAAAGCCTTCCCGGATGGCCCGCGAGTTTCATTTCGAAGATCTCGAAATTGCGGTAGGCGCCGACTACAGCGTCCACCTGCCCCCCTAGCAGAGGCTGCGTCAGGGCGAAATTGACGTTGACGAGCTTGACATCGTCGAGCTTCAGCCCGGCGCTTTCGAGCATGGTGCCCAGCAACGCCGTCTCGTAGCCTGCCACCGAATAGCCGATCGTCTTGCCCTTGAGGTCGGCGAGCGACTTGATGGGGCCGTCGGCCAGAACCATTACCGTATTAAGCGGCGTCGCGATCGAGGTGCCGACCCGCTGGATCGGCAGGCCCGCGGCCACGTCGAGATAGAAATTCGGCTGGTAGGTCAGCGCAATGTCGCCCTGACCGGCCGCCACGAGACGGGGCGGCATGGACGGGTCGGCGGGTTCGACGAAGGAAACGTCCAGCCCCTCGCGTTCGAAAAACCCTTTCTCCTTGGCGATGACCAGCGCGGCGTGCACCGGATTGACGAACCAGTCGAGCAGCACGGTCACCTTCTCGGTCGCCAAGGCTGGCCCAAGGTTCAACGTGAAGCACAAGGTGGCAATGAAGGCGAGGATCCGCATGGTCAGTCTCCGGGAAGGGTGAGGGGAACGGACGAGAGCGTGTCGGGGGCCCAGAACACGAGGCGGCGCGTGAGCACGCCGACCGCGGCCCACAAGGCGATCGAGAACACGACCAGAACGGTCAGTCCGGCAAAGACCGTGTCGGTCTGCATCCGGGCGTTGGCGTGCAGCATCAAGAGGCCGAGGCCGGACGAAGAGCCCACCCATTCGCCGACCACGGCGCCGAGCGGCGCCACCGCGGCCGCCACCCTGAGGCCGGCGGCGAGCGCCGGCATGGCGGCCGGCACGCGGATCAGGAACAGCATGTCGCGGCGGCTGGCGCGATTGAGCCGGCCGAGGTCGACCAGGCCTTCGTCGGTGCGTCGCAACCCTTCGAAAAAGCTGGTCGAAACGGGAAAGAAGATGATCAGCGCCGCCATGGCGAGCTTGGACGCGACGCCGAAGCCGAGCCAGACCACCAGCAGCGGCGCGATGGCAAACACCGGCAGCGCCTGCGCCACGACGAGCAGCGGGCCGAGGGCCTGTTCGACAAGGCGCGAGCGCGCCATCAGCAGCGCGACCGCGATGCCCGCGGCGGAGCCGGCGACAAGGCCGCCCAGCATCTCCCCGCCGGTGACCATCGCATCAGGCCAGATCAGCCGGAAATCGCCGGCGAGCGTGGCGGCGATGCGCGACGGTGCAGGCAGCAGGTAAGGCGGCGTATTGGAGATACGGACGGCCGCTTCCCACAACGCCAGGACAGCGGTGCCGGTGAGGACCGCGGGCCAAGGGAAGTTCGCGAAGGCGCGCCTCCAGGCAACATCCGGCCGAGCGGCTTGCGATGAAGCAGCAGTCTGCGAAAGTGGGCGCGCTCGCGCCGAAACCGGGCTGCCCGGGGCAGGCATTTCGTTCCCTCCGCCGGTATGATCCGGTTCAGGTTCAACGGGTTTCTTTCGCGCACGAAAAGTCTCAGCCCGGCTACGACCAGGCACCCCGACGATGTAACGAGTCCGTCATACGGATTTGGTCGGACGTGCGCAAGCCCCGGACGAAGGCTCTACGAACGCTCGCGCCGCGCTCGTGCCGTGCCCCCTCGACCTAATAGGCCATGGCGGCGTGTTCAGCCGCGGGGCGACATGGCCAGCCGCAGCCCGAAAGCGATGAAGACGCCTCCTGCGACCCGATCGAGCGTCCCGATCACGCGGGGGCGATCGATGAGGGCACGGGCCGAGTGGACGCCCGCCGCAAGGACCGAAAGCCACCCGATCGCCATCAGCGCGTGAAGGCTGGCGAGCAGCAGCAGGAACGGGGCGGCCGCAACCCCGTCCGGCACGAATTGCGGCAGGAACGACAGGTAGAAGATTCCCACCTTCGGATTGAGCAGGTTGGTCAGCAGCCCGCGCCGCAACATGGCGGCTGCGGTCGCGACCGAAGCCGGATTGGAGCCCAGGTTCAGGTTTTTCCGCGGGAATAGCAGCATCTGCACGCCGAGAACGAGGAGATAGGCGGCGCCGACAATCTTGAGAGCCGTGAAGGCCAGCGTCGACGCGAGCAGCAGGGCGCCGAGGCCAACCGCCACCACTGCGCCCCAGCCGAGGAGGCCGAGGGCAACGCCCACGGCGGCGAAACCGGCCGCGCGCCGGCCGTCGGCTGCCGCCGTTCGCAGCACGAGTGCCGTGTCGAGACCCGGCGTCACGGTCAGGACGCCAGCCGCGAAGCCGAAGGCAAGGAGGGCCTGAACCATGGCGATGCGGCAACTCGCTTGAATTAGGGAGGCGCTGTCGTTGTCGGCCAAACCGGATCGCGCGTCCAGGCCGGAAACTCTACGGAACGGACCGGAGCACCCGCCTCCGGTCGCTTGGCCGGCAACCGGAGATCGCCCTTCAGGCCGAAGGATCGTGCGCCGAGGGGTCGCTTGGCGTCCCGCAATGCGCGGGCAGCGGGGGACAGCGCCCCAGGGCAAGTCGGCCTCCCAGGCGCAACGTCCGTGCCGGCCGGGTGGCTCCCGAGCGGAATGGACCCGAAAGCCCGAGGCGCGCGGGAGGAGCGCTCATTCGGGCCTCATCGAAGTGCTGGATTATCGCGGGCTCGAGCGGACCCCCGAACCAGTCGGATGACCGGGGTCGGCGATCCGTTAACCACGGGCCGGTAAACAAGCCTGCCCCTGCCTCGGTCGGACCCGACGAGCGGAGTGCCGCATGGATAGCCGTGAACGCCCCGAACGGCAGGCCGTTCCTATGCTATGTGGCCGAAACTGACGCGAGGGAATCAGCTTGTTGGACCAGATCTTGAGCGCATTGGGGTCCGGGATCACCTGGGTGATCTCGACCGGCGGCTACGTTGGGGTGCTGCTGCTGATGGCAGTGGAATCCGCCTGCATTCCGCTGCCGTCGGAAATCATCATGCCGTTCGCCGGTTACCTGGTTTCGACAGGGCGCTTCGGCCTGGTCGCAGTGGCGACCGCGGGGGCTTTGGGTTGCAATCTCGGCTCGACCGTCGCCTACCTGGTTGGGGCGCGCGGCGGCCGCGCCGCAATCGAGCATTGGGGCGCCTACGTCTTGCTCAGTCCCAAGGACCTCGACTGGGCTGAGCGATTTTTTCAGCGCTTCGGGGCCATCACGGTCTTCGTCAGCAGACTTCTGCCGGTCGTTCGCACGTTTATCGCGCTTCCGGCCGGGCTGGCCAAAATGCCGATGGTTCCGTTCCAGGTCCTCACCTTCGTGGCGTCGTGGCTCTGGTGTTATGCCCTGGCGTTCATCGGCTTCAAGCTCGGCGAGCGTTGGAACCAGGACCAAACGCTGCGCACGGCGTTCCACAGGTTCGATGCCCTCATCGCCCTTGTGCTGGGTGCCGGCCTTGCCTGGTTCATCTGGCACAGGCTGCGCGGCATGAAGCAGGCTGGATCGAGTTGAATCGGCAGTCCCAGGAACCAAGGTCCCCCGTGGAGCAGCTGTGGGCTCGGACTTGCTGGGCAGATCAGGTGTGAGATGTTGAGAATCGTTGCTCTGTTTTTGTTTGCGACGGAGGCTTGGACGCCGCTGCCGGCACTGGCGCAAGCGCCGGACACGGTTTTTCTGGAAGATCTGACGTGGACCGAACTCCGCGATCTGATCAAATCGGGCAAGACGACGATCATCGTTCCGGTGGGAGGCGTCGAACAAAGCGGGCCGGATATGGCCCTAGGCAAACACGACGTGCGCGCGAGGTTCCTGTCCGAGAAGATCGCGCGCAATCTCGGCAACGCGCTGGTTGCGCCGGTCGTCGCCTACGTTCCTGAAGGCGGCATCAGCCCGCCGACGTCCCACATGAGGTTTCCGGGAACCGTGACGGTCCCGCCGGAGGTCTTCCGCAAGACGCTTGAGTCCGCCGCGATGAGCTTCAAGCTCCACGGCTTCAAGGATGTGGTCTTCCTGGGGGACCACGGCGGCTACCAATCGGACCTGAAGGCGGTTGCCGATCAGCTGAATCACGGCTGGTCGGCCTCTCCGGTCCGGGCGCATTTCGTTCCCGAATACTACCGCTCTGCGACGACCGATTATGCTCCTGCCCTGAAAAGCCGCGGTTACTCGGCGAGCGAAATCGGAACGCATGCGGGACTTGCGGACACCTCGTTGATGCTGGCAGTCGACCCAAGGCTCGTGCGCAGCGACGGCCTGCGCTCCGGCGCTCACCTTGACGCCGCTGACGGCGTCTACGGGGATCCTCGGCGGTCCAGCGCCGCATTGGGCCAGCTCGGCGTCGACGACATCATCAAAAGAACCACCGAGGTCATCAAGGCCGACGTGAGCAAGCCGGGACACGGCCTCTGACCGACTCGCTGTTGCGAAGACATCGTTCATTTCGAGGACTCTTGATGCTGAATCGGCAGCTTGCACAACGGCTTTGCCTTTGCTTTTCCCTGGCCGCCGCACCGTGGGGCTCTGCGATAGGCGCCGGGGCACAAACACGCTCGTACAGCGATCTTAAGGAAGCGAGGCAGCCTCGGGACGATGTCGTGGTTCGGCCCGCCGATGTTTACAAGGAGACCAGGGCGGGTCACCTCAGCCCCGCGGTGTTGGGGCAATTAACCCGCGTCTACGTCCCCAATGTCCGCTCCGGCGACGTCGACGTGATCGACCCGGCAACCATGAAAGTGGTGGATCACTTCATGGTCGGGCGGGATCCTCAGCACATCGTGCCGTCGTGGGACCTGAAGACGCTCTGGGTGACGGGAAGCGCCAGAAGCAGCACCGTCTTCGGGAGTCTCACATCCATCGATCCGGCGACCGGCAAGCCGACGCATTCGTTCCCGGTCGAGGACGCCTACAACATGTATTTCACGCCGGACGGTACGTCGGCGATCGTCGTCGCCGAGTCGAGGCGACGCCTCGAGTATCGTGATCCGCACACGATGAAGCTGCAAGGGTCGATGAACATCCCGCAATGCGTCGGCATCAATCATGCGGACTACTCGGCAGATGGCCGATATGCCATCTTCACCTGCGAATTCGTTGGCGCCCTGGTCAAGGTTGACGTCGCGGCCAAGACGCTCCTCGGTTTCTTGAAGTTGTCGAATGGCGGCATGCCGCAGGATGTCCGGATCTCTCCCGACGGCAAGGTGTTCTACGTCGCCAACATGATGTCGGACGGCGTCAGCCTCGTCGACGGAGACACGTTCAAGGAGATCGGGTTCATCCCCACCGGAATAGGCTCGCACGGCCTCTACCCCAGCCGGGACGGCAAGAAGCTCTATGTCTCCAACCGCGGCTCCCACGCCATCGACGGCCCGCCGCGCGGCAAGGGCAGCGTGTCGGTCATCGACTTCGCGACCCAAAAAGTCGAGACGACCTGGCCCATTCCGGGCGGCGGCAGTCCGGACATGGGCAATGTGAGCGCCGACGGGAAGCGCCTCTGGCTGTCCGGCCGCTTCGACAACGTGGTCTACGCTATCGATACCACGAGCGGAAAGGTGGAGACCATTCCGGTCGGCAGGATGCCTCACGGGTTGACGATCTGGCCGCAACCGGGACGCTACTCGCTCGGTCACACCGGGGTGATGCGTTAGATCGCGCCCGAGCGGTCGGGAGCATGGGCATGGCTGCCAGACTTCAGTCCGGCCAGATGCCCGGCGAGGTGGGGGCGCCGTCCTCGTAGCGCGACAGATAGTCGATCGCCAGCGGCCGCCAGCGTGTCAGGCCTTTGTATTCTACGAGTTCGGGCGGCAGGTTCTTCAGCACCCGATGCAGGCGGCGCGCCCACTTGGGCATGGTGACAAGCTCTTCGAGTTTGATCAGGTAGCACCGGATCGGAAACACGATGGCATTGGAGCGCGGCAGCCGCCAGAAGCTCTGCAGCTCGACACGCAGGCGCACTTTGTGCCCCACGTTCTCCGGCGTGACCGAGGCACGGTCGGGGCCCCACTTGTGATACGTCTCGGGGCTCGTTCCCGAGCACATGCTCGACGATCTCGGGATGAAGCAAAGCGATCTCGCCCAGAGGCGGGCCGGGATGCTGCCTTACATTACGCTGATCGCCGGGGTCGTCGTTCTGCTGGTCGCGAACTGGATCTTCGTGATCTGACAATCGAGGCCGGGCATCGCCCGGCGGCTCCCGGCAGCAGTTGAATACGAAACGGCCGGGCTCGCTTCCCGCCCGTTTCGTTTTCGTAGCGGCCTTGGAGGCGGTCGGAACGTGGCGGTGTCGCGGTGGTTCGGCCGGTCAAACGTCGAGGGTATTGTCGCGTTCCCATTGGGTGAAATGGGACGCGTAGCTGCTCCATTCCTGGTTCTTCAGCTTCAGGTAAGCGGCCGAAAACTCCTCTCCGAGTGCCGCCTTCAGGGTTGCGTCCGCGTCGAAGGCGCGAAGCGCGTCGAGGAGATTGAGCGGCAGCTTGGGAGCGTCCTTCACCGTGTGCCCGAGCTGGTACATATCGATGTCGTAACGCTGGCCGGGGTCGGCTTGCTGGCTGATGCCATCGAGGCCCGCGGCGATGATCACGGCCTGCAGCAGGTAGGGATTGGCAGCACCGTCCGGCAGCCGCAATTCGAAGCGGCCCTTGCCGGGCACGCGCACCATGTGGGTGCGGTTGTTGCCGGTCCAAGTCACCGAATTCGGCGACCAGGTGGCGCCCGACACGGTCCGCGGAGCATTGATCCGCTTATAGCTGTTGACCGTTGGATTGGTAATGGCGGCCAGCGCTTCGGCGTGGCGCATGATGCCGCCGAGGAAATGATAGCCCTGCTTCGACAACCCCATTTCGTCCGAGGCGTCGAAGAACCGGTTGGTCGTCCCGCTCTCATCCCATACCGAAATATGCGCGTGGCAGCCGGAGCCGGTCAGTCCCGGAAAGGGCTTGGGCATGAAGGTGGCGCGCAACCCGTGCTTTTCGGCAATCGATTTCACCATGAACTTGAAGAACGAATGGCGATCTGCCGTGACGAGGCAGTGGTCGAAATTCCAGTTCATTTCGAACTGGCCGTTCGCATCTTCGTGGTCGTTCTGGTAAGGACCCCAGCCGAGGTCGAGCATGTAGTCGCAGATCTCGGCGATCACGTCGTAGCGGCGCATCAGGGACTGCTGGTCGTAGCAGGGTTTCGACGCATTGTCCTTGAGGTCCGATATGGCGATTCCATCGGTATCGATGAGGAAGAACTCGGCCTCGACCCCGGTCTTGACGTAAAGACCCTCCTTGGCCGCATTGGCCGCCACGGTCTTGAGCACCACCCGCGGCGCCTGGGCGAGATGCCGATCCTCCATGACGCAATCGGCTGCCACCCAGGCCACGTCCTTGCGCCAGGGCAACTGAATGACGGCGGAGAAGTCGGGAACCGCGAACAGGTCGGGGTGCGCCGGCGTCATGTCGAGCCAGGTGGCGAAGCCCGCAAACCCGGCGCCGTCGCGCTGCATGTCGGCGATGGCGGCGGCCGGCACCAGTTTGGCGCGCTGGGCGCCGAACAGGTCCGTGTAGGAGATCATGAAATAGCGAATGTTCTTTTCTTTTGCGAGAGCCGCCAAGTCCTGCGCCACGATCTACCCCCTTGCTTGTTTCTGCCCGGTGCGGGCTCTCGTTCTTGTGGTCGCGGGTGCGCGCCCCGCACTCAATCCGACGTTCAGAACCCTCCCTGTCCGGGAATCCAGTTGGTGCCGGCCAGCGGCACCCGCGCCATGGCGGCCGCTTCGATGGTGAGGGCGCAAAGGTCCTCGGGTTCGAGGTTGTGCACGTGGTTCTTGCCGCAGGCGCGCGCGATGGTTTGGGCTTCCAGAGTCATGACCTTGAGATAGTTGGCGAGCCGGCGGCCGGCGAGCACGGGATCGAGCCGCTTCATCAGTTCGGGATCCTGGGTCGTGATGCCGGCCGGATCCTTGCCCTCGTGCCAATCGTCGTAGGCGCCCGCGGTGGTGCCGAGGGCACGGTACTCCTCTTCGTAGGCCGGATCGTTGTCGCCCAGGGCCACCAGTGCGGCTGTGCCGATCGACACGGCATCGGCGCCGAGGGCCAGTGCTTTCGCCACATCGGCACCGTTGCGGATGCCGCCGGAAATGATCAGCTGCACTTTTCTATGCATGCCGAGTTCCTGCAAGGCCTGTACCGCCGGGCGGACGCAGGCGAGCGTCGGCATGCCGACATGTTCGATGAAGACCTCCTGCGTCGCGGCCGTGCCGCCCTGCATGCCGTCGACCACCACCACGTCGGCGCCGGCCTTGACCGCCAAAGCGACGTCGTAATAGGGGCGGGCGCCGCCGATTTTGACGTAGATCGGCTTCTGCCAATCGGTGATCTCGCGCAGCTCCAGGATCTTGATTTCGAGGTCGTCCGGGCCGGTCCAGTCCGGATGGCGCGAGGCGGAGCGCTGATCGATGCCTTTGGGCAGGGTGCGCATCGCGGCGACCCGGTCCGTGATCTTCTGCCCGAGCAGCATGCCTCCGCCACCGGGCTTGGCACCCTGTCCGACCACGACCTCGATCGCATCGGCCTTGAGGAGGTCCTCGGGGTTCATTCCGTAGCGGGACGGCAGATATTGATAGACCAGGGTTTTCGACTGCCCACGTTCCTCCGTCGACATGCCGCCGTCGCCCGTGGTGGTCGATGTGCCCGCCGCCGTTGCCCCACGCCCGAGCGCTTTCTTGGCGTTGGCCGACAGCGACCCGAAGCTCATGCCGGCGATGGTGATCGGGATCTTGAGTTCGATCGGGGTCTTGGCGTGGCGCGACCCCAGGACGACGTCGGTGCCGCAGCGTTCCCGATAGCCCTCCAGCGGATAGCGCGACACGGAGGCACCGAGGAAAAGCAGGTCGTCGAAATGCGGCAGCCGGCGCTTCGCACCGGCGCCCCGGATGTCGTAGATCCCCGTGGTGGCGGCTCGCCGGATCTCGGACAGCGTGTAGTCGTCGAAGGTCGCGGACTTGCGCGGGGTGGTCGGCGGGTTGTTGTAGGTCATGCGGCAGCCAGGAGAGGGAAGGGTCGCCCGCGCCCGTGCCGGCGAGCCCGACGCGGCGGCCCTCGAGGGCAAAGCTTGCGGATTGACGCAGCCGGGCAGATCCGGCTCGGTGCCCGAAGGCTCACCCGTAGGCGTCAGCGTGATCGATGTTGAAGTTATAGAGCTTGCGGGCTGAGCCGTAGCGTTTGAAGTCGGACGGGCGCACATCGCCGATGCCGGCCTGCTCAAGGAGCCGTTGCAGGGTCTCGACATGTTCGGGCCGCATCTGTTTTTCGATGCAGTCGGCGCCCAGACTTTTGACGTTGCCGCGGACGTACAGACGCGCCTCATAGATCGAATCTCCGAGCGCGTCGCCGGCGTCGCCGCAAACCACCAGATTGCCGGCCTGAGCCATGAAGGCCGACATGTGGCCGATGTTGCCCTTCACCACGATATCGATGCCCTTCATCGAGATCCCGCAACGCGAGGAGGCATTGCCCTCGATCACGAGAAGGCCGCCTTTGCCGGTCGCGCCGGCATATTGGCTGGCATCGCCTTTCACTTTCACCTGGCCAGACATCATGTTCTCGGCGACGCCCGGGCCGGCCGAACCGTGCACGATCACCGTCGCTTCCCGGTTCATGCCAGCGCAATAATAGCCGACGCTGCCACGGATCTCGACCGTGATCGGCGCCGCGATGCCGACCGCCACCGCATGCGATCCCCGAGGATTGGTCACCTCCCACAGGGTCTCGTTGGTGCCGGCGCTCTGGCGATGCAGAGCCTGGTTCAACTCGCGAAGGCGGGACGTGGAAAGGTCCACGGTCGGCATGGATCAACGCTCCCAGAAATAGACCGTGGCAGGCTCGGGCTCCCACACGCGAGCCCCTTCGATTCCCGGCAAACCGACGAGCGCACGATACTCCGTGCCGAAGGCGACATATCGGTCGGTCTCGGCCAGAACGGCAGGCTTGCAGGCGATCGGGTCACGCAGCACGCCGAAGCCGTTCTTGGTCCCGACAACGAACGTGTAGAAGCCGTCGATATCCTCCAGGCTCTTTTCCAGTGCCTGGCCAAGGTTGAGGCCCTGGCTCATGCGCCAGGACAGGTAGGCGGCTGCGACCTCGGTATCGTTTTCGGTCGCGAATTCGACCCCGTCGTGTCGGAGTTCCCGTCGGATATTGTTGTGGTTCGACAGGGACCCGTTATGCACGAGGCATTGGTCGGCGCCGGTCGAAAACGGATGAGCCCCCAGGGTGGTCACGGCCGATTCCGTCGCCATCCGGGTATGGCCGATGCCATGCGAGCCGGCCATGTGTTCTAGGTCGAACCTCCGGCTGACCTCGGTCGGATAGCCGACCTCCTTGTAGATCTCGATGGCTGTGCCCGAACCCATGATCCGGATGCCGGGATGATTATTGCGGATCGCATCGCGGACACGATCGGCTTCTTCAGCCGGGACGGTCAGAACCGCGTGCGTGCTTTTCGTTTCGACATGGATTTCGCCCTCGACAACCTGGCCGATCGAGGCCGCAAGGCCCGCAAAGGCCGTCTCGGGCGCGCTCGACTGCACGGTGATCTTCGTCCGTCCCTCATGCGGGCTGCCGTATACCGCGAAGCCGGCACTGTCCGGTCCGCGGTCGCCCATGGTGCCCAGCATCTGGGACAGCAGGGCGCCCATATGCGGCTCCAACGCCTTGTCCTTGAGGAATAGGCCTACGATCCCGCACATTGTCCCCGACCTCCGACGCAGCGCTTCTCCCTTAGCACCCCTGAGCCGCTTGCTCAACTAACGAGCACTATTATTTCATCGCAAGAATGATGCGATGGAGCGAAACCGCCCCAGCGCCAACATTTCGGCCCGTCGCTTCGTGTGAGCCCGGCCATGGCCGCAGGCATCTCGGATTGCCCTTGGAGCATTTCAAACTGAGACACTACCCAATACCCCACTTGCTTGCGGACAGTGCTTCGGCTGTCTATCTCTGGATATGACTGCGGGGTGCCGGATCGAGTTCGGCGCCACGATCGTAGGCATGAATGCATAGGGAACGGCCCGGTCCATGAGCAAGCGGAGAGCCGCCGCGGCCGCCGGTCGCGATGCGAAAAGGGCGCATGCGCCACCTCGCTTCGCGGCCGCCTTCACCGAGGGCAAGGGCCGGCGGCGTGACGGCCCCCATCCGCCAGAGCCCTCGCCGCACGGATCGTCTCCCCCCGGGGACTGCCCGGACCCGGCACTGCCGCTGCAGGATCCGCACGCCTTGGGGGGCGCGCGCGACAATCTTCTCGAAGTCGCTATCGGCCGGGAAGTGCGGGCTTTCCGCAACAAGCTGAACATCACGGTTTCGGATCTCGCCGCCGCGGCGGGACTGTCGCCCGGCATGCTGTCGAAGATCGAAAACGGCCTCACGTCGCCCTCCCTGAGCACCTTGCAGGCGCTCTCGCGCGCCCTCGGCGTTCCGGTCACCGCCTTCTTCCGCCGTTTCGAGGAGCGGCGCGATGCCGTTTTCGTCAAAGCCGGGGAGGGCTTGGTGATCGAGCGGCGCGGCACGCGCAACGGCCACCAATACCAATTGTTGGGCCACACCGGAGGACGGTCCGGACGGGTTGTCGTCGAACCCTATATGATCACCCTGACGGAAGAATCCGACGTGTTTCCGCTGTTCCAGCACTCGGGCCTCGAGTTCCTGCACATGCTGGAAGGGGAGGTCGTGTATCGGCACGGCAGCCAGCTGTACACGATGCGCCCCGGCGACAGCCTCTTCTTCGATGCCGATGCGCCGCATGGGCCGGAAGAGATGAGCAAGCTTCCGATCCGCTTCCTGTCGGTGATCTCCTATTCGCGAGACGACGGCTGACGAGCTTCGGCCTGGGCCGCAAGCGATCGCCCGAGCTCAGCTGGAGCGCCGGCCGAGTCGGTTGACACGGTTTCCTGCAGGTGAATAGTCTTTATCGACGGCTGGGCGGTCGGCTGGCCACGACGGTGGTAAGCGAGAGGGACGCGGACGATGCGGCCGGGGGATTACGTGCTGCTGCGGGCACTGACCGATCTCGTCTGCGCGTCGTCGTCCTGCGCCGACGATATCGACCCCGCCAACGGCTG
>JBBPYT010000452.1:0-8228 GCA_038199665.1 Hyphomicrobiales bacterium | reverse complement strand
CGGCACCATTCAGCGCATCGTGCAATCCGGCCGCTCGACCTTCTTTTGCGCCCAGTGTCAGCGGTGAGGCCGAGGATCACCCAGCGTGCTTTTGGCTGGGGACGGATGTCGAGCCGACAGGCTCCGAAGCGACGCGAAATTCTTAGAATAAAATCATCGTTGCTTAATGCCGAAATATCAGATCGACGCAAGACACCATTGAAAACCGGGTCAGATCCAACAGGGACGGGCCCGTCAGGTGCTGACGACCGCGTCGATCGCGGCGTGCGTTTGCGAGCCCGAGCCGAATGCCGAAAGGATCTTTTCCCGGAAAGATGACGAGATTTCTTCCTCGACATTGGCCTGCTGTTCTGCAGCCCGCGCGCGGACTTCGCCAGCTTCGGCGCGCGCCTCGGCAGCTTCCAAGCGCTCCTGCAGGCCGGCGATGCGGGTCTCGCATTCCTGCAATTGCGCCTTCATCGCGGTTGCCAATCTTTCCCAATCCTTGATGACCCTTTCAGCGGCTTCGGTCTCGTTCTTCAACCGGTCGCGCAAGTCGATGGCGTTGGCCTCGAGCTGATTGCACCGGCTTTGGAGAGTGTCGATCGTGTTCGCGGCCCGCGTCACGAGCGCCATCGCGACATCGTTGTCGGCTTCCAGTTCCTGGTGCTGATCTCGTGTCGCGCCTCTGAAGTTTCTATCGCGTAGATTGCCGCGACCTGTGCTTTCCCTGTCCGAGGGACGCGTGGGATGACCGGAAGCGCCGATCCCCTCACCCTTCCTGATCGCCTGCGGCGACTGCTGACTGTGGTCGGTCAAGGTCATGTTCATCCCCAGGTCATTTCAAACGGATGGGGACAAACTTAATAAATTCTTGACAAAAGACAATCGTTTAAAATCCAAATTGAGACAATGCTCGTAAGCAAGGTTAATGCGGCTCGCTCAGCACAGGCCGATACGACTGCGGCGTTCTGCTTTGATGGTCGAAGGCTGGACGGAAAACGGCATCATTCGACGTGCGCCGTTAATGACTCGATTGCTGCGTGCCAAGCTGAACCCGAACGAGATACTGGGCTCGATCAGGCAAAGCCTGGTAAAATACCGCATCGCCGATCCGGATCACGACCCCCGGTATAGATCGAGCGACGCGTCCGCGCGGCCATGCATAAGCCGGGATGAGGCCGTGAACTTCGCTTTTTTCCAAAGCAGACTACTTGGCGCGACGCCGACGTAAGCCGTTGCTTGCAGCGTGTCTGCTCGGCATATTCCACAGTTGGTCTAACGCCTATCCGCGACATAATCGGTTCATGGCGCGGAACCTTCCCGAGATGCAGGTCAATGCTTAGATATCCGAAAGTTGGACGTCGTTAACTCTTCCTTAACGATGAATGTTATTTTCTGGACCGGGTTGATGAAGGAGACTTCGAATGGCTTTGCGTCAAGAGGTTCAGCGTCCCCAATTGGCGCGCGAAACGGGAAAGCAAACAACGCCCGGCACGGACCACAATCCGCTTGGCCCGGACTTCACCAGCCTGATGCACAAGGTTGTTCAGCAAACGGCAGCTTACCCCGAACAATCACTACAGACAGCCAAGTCAAGGCGCGACTATGAGACCGCCTTCGGCCTGTTGGATCAAGCATCGAGAGCATTGGATACGTTGCTGAACCGCTGTCAGCAGCTCGAAGTGCACGTCGCCGACGTGACGGAGCGTTCGAGGGCGGATGCCGCGGCGGCCGAGGAGGTTACTTCGCAGTGGCAGAAACTGGCGACCGCGATGAGGTCGCAGGTCGAAGAATACGAGAAGCGGCTGGGCGCCTTGAAGCAGCGTGCGGAACTTGCCGAGGCGCGTGCCGCGGCCGTCCAGGAACGCGCGGATGCGGCTGAGCAAGTCGCTTCCGAGAAGGAGGATCTGTCGACGCGGTTTCACGACAAGGTCGTTGCCGCCTTCGGCATCGGGTCGCGCGCCCACGGAGTCCTGGAGGCCATCGCGAAGGGAACCATCGCCGAGGTAAGTGCCGGTCCGGCCCTCGCCTGAAGCAAGGCGGGCACTGCCGGTGTTTTGATTCGAGATTGGGGACATTGCGAGCGGTCGAAACGGTAGGCTGATGGTCACGGCGCGGGGGGTTTGGCGGGATCCGGGCTGCCGGGAGCTTTCTGCCCGCTTCGGTTCGGCGGCTCCGACCTTACTCGGTCACCGGCCTCGGTGGCGCATTTCTCGACATGGGCGGCTCGGTTGATGGCCTGCAGGTTGGGCACGCCCCAGAACCCCAGGAGATCGGGCCAGGGCAGATGCCGGTGGTCGCGCCACACGCGGAACAGCGGAATGCGGTGGTCGACCTCCGCGGTCTTCAACAGGCGTTTGCCCGTTGCCGCGCACTTCCGGCCCTGCAGGCGGCGCAAGAGCCGGGCTTGGTCGCTTGGCGCGACCCACAGCTTCCAGGCCGCGACACAGCAGGCGTGCCAGTTCGCCCGGGGGTTCGGCTCGCCACCACCCCACAGGTCGCGGTGCCAGCCGAAGCGGAACACCGGCTGGCCGCAGATGCAGCATCGCTTCGGGCCGGAGGCGGAACACTTCTCCCGGAACGGGGCAGGCGGAGCCCGGAAACTGCGCGCGAGGCCGTCTTCCGGTGCGGCGGACAGCCGCCACGTCCAACCCTCGGGCGTACCCGTATGGCGCGCCAGCGCGCGGGCCAACCGATCGGCCCGCACCGGATGAGCGCGCCAGTAGCTCTCGACCGCAAGGCGCGGCAGTGACGGAACAAGCGGCCGCGCGAGCGCATGGACCATGACCGGCGCCGGGAAGATGCAGGGCAGGGCTTTGATAAGCCGTGCCCGCGAACGCGCATTCCGGTCCTCTCTCCATTGCGACATCGATTCGGGCCCGCGTCTCGCCGCCAGGGTTTAGAAGAACGGGAGTCGCAGTTCAACGGTCCAGTCATCGCACAACGAGCGGGCCACCAAAGGACCCGTAGTGGGGTCTTTGCCGCGTGGCGCGAGAGCTCATGAGGAGCTGCGTCGATTCGGCGGCAACATTCTGGCCAGGGCCGCCGCGAACGATGGCCCAGAACCCCCGTGCCCTCAATTGTGCAACGCGGCGCGGTCTCCGGCTTTGCTCGCCTGCCGGGCAGATCGCGATCTTTCGATGCGGCCGACGCCGCCCGCCGCCAGAAGACCGCATCGCGGCGGTCATCCGTCGCGTCGGGCGACCGGCGTCTTTCAAGGATGGATCAGGCAGCCTCCGCGGCCAGTTTTTCGGCAAACGAGAACCGGAGCTTGTGGGCCGGTTGAGGCCGGTCGAACAGGTACCCTTGCACTTGATCGCATCCGACGAACCGCAACTGTTCGAACTGCTCCGCGGTTTCGACACCTTCGGCCGTGGTCGTCATCCCCAAGCTCGATCCGAGGGCCGCAATCGAACCGACGATCTTGATGCAATCCGGGCGGCTCGAGAGTTCGCGGACGAAGGACTGATCGATCTTGATCTTGTCGAACGGAAAACTTCGAAGATAGCTCAACGAAGAATAGCCCGTCCCGAAGTCGTCCATCGCGATTCGGATGCCCAAAGCGCGGAGTTCATGCAAGGTCAGCAACGTGGCGTCGCTTTCGCTGAGCAGAACGTTTTCCGTGATCTCCAGCTCGAGCCTGGCGGGCGACAGCCCCGTGGTCTTCAAGGCCCTTTGCACCGCTTCCACGAGGTTGTTGGTCTTGAATTGGGCGGGTGAAAGGTTGACCGCAACCGATATCTGCCCCGGCCAGGTCACGGCATGAGCGCAGGCCTCGCGCAGGACCCATTCTCCGATTGCGGAGATGAGACCTATGTCCTCCGCAATCGGAATGAATTCTGCCGGGGGGACCATCCCGCGGACCGGATGATGCCAGCGCAGAAGGGCTTCGAACCCTGAAACCTGACCGTTTCGAATATCGACGATCGGTTGGAAATAGAGCTGGAACTGAGCTTGGGTCAGTGCCTTTCGAAGATCCACCTCGAGGGCGCGTCGCGCCTTTCTTTCCAGGTCCATGTCGGCTTCGAAAAAGCGGTACGCGCGCCGCCCCTCGGCTTTGGCCCGGTAGAGCGCCAGATCGGCGTTCTTCATCAGATCGTCGGCCGTGCAACCGTCGAAGGGCCCCATGGCAATCCCGACGCTGGCGCTGATGACCACCTCCGAACCGTCGAGGTCGTAAGGGCGGCTGAGACATTCGATAAGCCGCCCCGCCATGGCCCCGCTGTGCTCGGGCCCGTCCACATCGGACTGCAGGATCGCAAACTCGTCGCCCCCGAGGCGAGCCACGACGTCGGCCTCCCGCGCGCTCTCCTTGATGCGCGCCCCGACCTCCCGCAACAGCGCGTCGCCGATCGGATGGCCGAGAGAATCGTTCACATCCTTGAACCCGTCGAGATCGAGGCAAAGAACGGCGAGCCGGCTGCCCTGCCGCTCCGCCCTGGCCAGAGCCGGTTTGAGCTGTTCGTGGAAGTATCGCCGATTGACCAGGCCGGTCAGCCCGTCGTGGTGCGCCAGATAGGTGATCTGCGCTTCGGCCTGCCGGCGTTGCGTGATATCCTCGTAGGTCGCCACCCAGCCGCCGTCGGGCATCGGCTGATGCGATACGGAGATCGTCCGCGCGTCTCCGAAGTCCCGCACGAAGCTGATGCACGATTTATCTTCGCGGAGCGCTCCCTGGCGCGCGTAAATGTCTTTCAGTTGGGCGCTGGCGCTGAGCTTGATGAGATCAGGGAACAACATTCCCGGCATCGGGGCGAAGTCAAGCGCGAACAATTCGGCGAAACGCTGATTGTAGACCACCAGTTGTTCCGACGCGTCGACCATGCAAAGCGCCTGCGACATATTGTTGAGAGCTGCGTCGAAACGCTTGTTCTGCGTCCCCAGTTCGCGGTCCCGGCGCCGCAGGATTTCGTTCCGGGAGTGCAGTTCGGAGTTGACGGATTGCACCTCGTCGTGGGCCTGCTCAAGGTCGGCGGACGCCCGCTGCAGATCTTGCGCCAGCCTATGAAGTTTGGAGCGGGCGCGTTCGAGAAGCTGGTTGTGCCATCCGAGCAGGCCGACGAGGAAGAACCCGCACAGCAGGAGTCCCGCCACCATGAACGAGAAGGTCCAATGCAGTCGGAGCAACTCGGCCTGGTCCTCGGCAACCCGGTTGCTGCTGTACGTATGCGCGGCGGAAGCCAGATAGGCGAGCCTGCCATCCAACGGTCCGAGGATGTTGAGGGCCTGGAGAATCGACCCCGGCCGGTCGAGGGTATCGACGAGAGGCTGAACGTCCTTTATCGCGTTGGCGAGAATACCGATCGTGGCCACGATTTCGGGATCGCGGCTGGCAAAGTCCTTGAACTCTCCATGATCGATGAGGTTGAGCCGGTTGGCGATGATGTCCAGCCTGAGTTGGACCTCGTCAGCATCGACCTGCGAACCTTGGATGCCGGCGACCGCGAGCCGCTCCTCCAAACGCACGAACTCAACGCCAGCCTGGCTGGCCAGCCAGGTAATATTATAGCGTGAGATACGCCGGAGGGCATCATGTCGTTCTGCCGTCAAGGTCGAGACGTAGATGGCGGCTATGGCCAAGCTACACATGACAATGAACAGAAAGACTTTTCCTGCTCGAAGCGACACCGAACCTCCGCGGGCCGACCACCCTTTCTCTATAGGACGCTCCAACTCATACCGGCCCAATCCTTATCAAACGGTGGAGTAGATCGCGGAATTTCCGCCGTGCTCCATCACTTCGACGCTCTCCACCCAGACTCGACCTTCGCTTTGCTCGCGCACGATGGCATCCACTTTGTCGTGAACGTATTTAGCCGTCGCTTCGCAGCCCACGGACGGCATGATGCGGATGTCGACCAGGCCGTCGCGGGCAAGCGCTTCGAAGCGTTCAAGTTCCGGATCGTCGGCCGCGACCGTCATGGTGTGGTCGAACATGTCATGGAGCCATGCCCTGACCGGCTTCAGCCCGCCGAAATCGAAGCACCAGTTCCGCTCATCGAGTTGGTGCGAGCAGAAGACGAATTTGAACGCCAGTGCGTAGCCATGGATGAGGTGGCAATGAGAATGCCCGGCCCGCCATTGTCGAAAGCAGCAGGACAGGCCTTCATTGTGGTCGTAGGTCTTCGTCGACCTGTAGATGCCGATGCTTCGCGCCGGCCGCAAGGCTTTGAGAGCGATTTGCTGGTTCACGGCTTCGTCTCCCTGCTGTGTCGTCGCTTGGTTTGCCGGGACGGCCTCAATCCGCGTGGCGGTCCAAAATGGCGCATTCCTGCAGGAACTCGGCCCGGAGTTCCTTGTCGGAGGCCAGTTCGCCGTAGTAGGTGCTGTTGACCATCCGGCTGGACCGAGGAGCCAGCACGCCACGGTGTGTCTTGCACATGTGAACTGCGCTGATCCTGACCGCCAGGCCGCGCGGCTCGGTGGTGTCGACGATGAAGCGCTCGATCTGCTTGACCAGCTCTTCCTGGATCTGCAGGCGGGACGCGAAATAGTCGACGATCCTGTCGTATTTCGAGAGGCCTATGATCTTGCCGTTCGAGGCCGGCAGGATGCCGATCGTCGCGTGGCCGTAGATCGGCATCAGGTGGTGGGCGCAGGTCGACCTCAGCGAGATCGGTCCGTTGACGATCAACTGGTCGTAGCGCTCGACGTTTTCAAACTCGGTGATGCGGGGCGGAGACGTGAAGCGCCCGCGCATCGTTTCCTCGACGAACATCTTCGCAACGCGGGCCGGCGTGTCGCGCGTGTTGTGGTCGCTGCGATGGTCTATGCAGAGGATGTCGAAGAGCTCCTCCAGCTTGCGGGACGCCGCCTCCTTCATCGCGTCCCGGTCGGCTTCGGTCATGAACCCGCGAACGGCCTCATTGCACCGGCTCGGCACCAACATCGGATTGACATGCTTGTTCACGGAACAACCCCAACTCGAAACCCTGAGGGCGATGGAGGCATGTTATATGAACGGGATGTTAATTAAAGCGGTTAATTTAACGTAAAATGGTTAATGGAGATCAGGGGCCGGCGCTGCCTCAAAACGGTGCAATCGGAGTTCCGGAGAATTTCTCTCACTCCGGTCAATTCTGTATTGCCTGCTCGAGAATTGTATTCGGTAGGTTGGGGAGCAGTTGTCGCAAGTCGGCTTCAGTGATTAAACATATTGTATTCACTTGAATTTAAACCTTTCATGTCAGTTGAGCGTGTCGCCACTGGAGTTTGAGACTATGACGGTTCGCAAAACACTTTCTTTGATAGGCGCGGCTCTGGCTTGTGCCGGCATATTGGCAATCTATCCCGCCGATGCGGCTTCGCTTGCGGCTCCCAAGGACAAGCCCATCCTGACGATTTCCGGGGACATCACCGAAACCAACAGCAAGGACGGGGCGCAATTCGACCGCGGCATGCTCGAAGCGCTGGGTATGGTCACCGTCGAAACCACGACGCCCTGGTACAAGGGACCCATGAAATTCGAGGGGGTTCCGCTGGACAAGCTGATGGCCGACGTCGGGGCGAAGGGCGGGCACGTCGTCGCTTACGCGCTGAACGATTATACCACCGAGATTCCGATGGAGGATTTCGCCAAACATCACGCCATTCTGGCCCTGAAGCGAAACGGCGAATATATGCCGGTGCGCGACAAGGGGCCTCTGTTCGTGATCTACCCCTACGACAGCGATCCCGAACTCAAAAGCCAGATCTACTATAGCCGCTCGGCCTGGCAGGTCGCCCGCTTGGTCGTGAAGTAACGACGGGCTACGGGACGGCTCTGCCCTCCACTAAGGCCCGATGACGACGCGTCTCGATGCTGGGCAAAGGGACTCTAATCCGCCTGCTCTACCGCCTCGATCAAGGCTTTGGCGGGAGGGCCGTCGGCTCGCGGAACGTCGATCTCGTCTCCTTCTTCGGCGCCGGCCAAAGCCTGCCCGAGCGGTGTCGTGAGAGACACCGCTCCGCGCGCCTCGTCGTCGCCGCTTTCCGTCAAGCGGATCGTCCGTCGCTGACGATCGGCGAACAGCAGCGCCACCCGGTCTCCGACTTTGATCCCGGCGCGGTCGACCACCACCGCGCCGTTCATCGCAACAGGCCGACCCGGCTTTGCTGTCGCGGGCTCTTCTTCCGTCGTCGAGGCCGCCGCCGCGATGCGATGTTCGGTCAAGCGATGAGGTGCGGGAGGCGTTCCGGCGGCCGCCAGCGGCTCGATGCCTTGCTGGTCGAGGGTGTCGACGAGTTCCGCCATTATGCCGTCGGGG
>JBBPYT010000451.1:0-21302 GCA_038199665.1 Hyphomicrobiales bacterium | reverse complement strand
GCTTCGGCTGAGCATGTCACGCACTCGGCGTCGCGGAAAGCGGCCTCCAGCGGAGTGAGATCGCAGGAAGCAGCGGATCGAGGTTTCAAACGAGATCGCGCCGGGGTGCAGGAAATGGATCGCCCGCAGGGTCGCCAAGTTCGGCTCCCGAGGTCCGGCGTAGCCGATGCCCGTGAAAGCGTCGAGATCGGGCACTTCCGTCGTGGCCAGGCTCCTCGTTTCCCCGAGAAACGCTTCAGCTCCGACTTACATCCATCGCACGCCTGTTCGGCCCGCTCTGATGAATCTCGGTCCACACTCCTGGCGGAGGTCACGCCCTCAGTCGGTCTGCGTCAATTGTGCGGATAGGATGTCGTCTCGACGGCGCGAACGAGTGCGTTGAACGGCTCTACTGAGACGTGATTTTCGCCGCGAAACGGCTGATTGAGCAAGACGATCATGACCAAAACCAGTCCAATCGATGCTCCCACCAACCCGACCATGGCGGCGTGCATAAAAAGGTGCGGCACCCCGAAAAGATAGGTGAAGACCATCAGGATCGCCGCGCCCGCGAGCAGGTTCCACCACAAGATTGCCGGCATATCCGCGGCGGCGACACGAAAGCGGCCCCGCCGCGTGTCGTAGAGCTCGTTCAGGCTTCGCACCATCCCGGCCTGCAGGGACGCGGTCCCCAGATCCTGCGGGTGAAGCTGAACCAGATCCAGGTGGAACGTGTCGAGGAGCTGCCAGCCAGCCGCATCCTCGGGCTGTCCCGCAGCCAGCGCGGGCCACTCCTCCTGCACCACCGTCTCGGCATAGACATAGAGGGAGTGCCGCAGCTTGGACGCCAGGGGCTCGGGCAGCCCGATGGTGTCGCGGTAGAGATCGCCAACCAAGTTGGCCTCCGTCTGGACCAGGGTATCGGCGTGGCCGAAGCCCTGCCACACCGCCACGGCAATGAAGGCCAGCAGGACCGCATAGATCACCCCGGCGACCGCCAGCGTGAATCCCGCCACATCGTTGTGAACGCTGCGAAGACGGTGCGGGACGATCGAATGCACGACCAGCAGCCCCAGAGCCGACAGGATTGCCGACCCCGACATCGCGATGAGCGTCGCGAGTGTGGTCGGCAAGCCGGACAGCCAAGTAGTCAGCTCATACAACATGCCGGGCTCTCTATTAAGCGTTTTCGCGCGAGCTTCGCTGTCCGGACGTGCTCATGCTTGCGGCCCCGTGGTCAACGGCAGTTCTACGGAAAAGCAGGTCCCCACTCCGACTTCGCTGTGCACCGAAATGTGACCAGCATGGAGTTCGACGATCCGCTTGGCGATAGCCAGGCCGAGCCCGGCGCCGCCGGATGCCGGGTTGCGGCTCTTGTCGACGCGGTAAAAGCGTTCGAAGATATGGGGAATGTCCTTCGCCGAGATTCCGCTCCCCGTGTCGGCGACCTCCAGCCTCGCGTGATCTGCGTCCATCGATACCGTCACCGTGATGAGTCCGTTCGGCGTGGTATGACGGATCGCGTTCTCCAGGAGGTTGTCGAGCAGCCGCTCGATCAGCGCTACCTCGCCATGGACGAGGCGTGCTTCCGGCGTGAACCCGCCTTCCAGCATGATGTCTTTTTGCTGGGCCATCAGCTTGAATTTCTGGATCACGTCTTGCACCAACTCACCGAGTTGGAGAGGCTCCGGCGAAATTCGCGTGTCGACCTCTTCCAGCTTGACCAGCTCGAATAGCTCCTCGATCAACTCGTTCATGTATTCGCTCTGCTTGGACGCGATCTCGAGGTATGTGCGTCGGTCCTCCGCCGAGAGGGTCTTCTCCTTCATCAACAGCGTTTCAAGATAGCCGCGGAGCGAAGCGAGCGGCGTGCGCAGATCGTGAGATACGTGAGCGATCAACTCCCGGCGAGCAGCATCGGTTTTGGCAACCTGTTCGATCTGCGTTCGAATATGGACGGCCATTTCATTGTATGCTCGGCTCAGCCGATCCAACTCGTCGCCCCCAGGCGAGTTGATGACAGGCACGGCGCAGGGTTCTCGGAATTGGCTGTTCCGGAACGCGTCGATGGCGTCCGCGAGACGGCGTAGCTTGCGGGTCTGGGTTCCCAGAACGAAAAAGGCGACAGCCAGCGCAACAACCAGTCCGAGGGCGATCACCGTCAACATGCTGCGTAACAGCAGCCCACCTTGCGCCCTGCGCGCAACCGCGTCGTACTCCGCGCCTCCGAGAATCACATAGATAAAGCCGAGTTCAGGCCGTTGCGGGTTGATCAAGGCTGCGGAAAAGATCTTCTGCTGCTTCGGATGCTTCGGATCGTCGCCAAAAATCGGAAAGACGAAGCGATTGCCGATGAATTCGTTGAGCGGCTTCAGATCGACCCGCTGCCGCAACACCTCGTTCGCTGGCGCGGTAAAGGCTTTGATCTGGCCCTCCTTGTCGAGAAGATAGATCTCGATCAAGGGATTGACTGCCATGAGCTTGCTGAATTCCGCCTCCACCCCGGCGACCAGTTCCGGCTCGAGCGATAATGTGGCGAAGTGCTCTGCTGCGAGCGTCTGCGCCAAGGTGGCGTTCAACGCCTGCGTCAGGGTCAGTTCGAAGAGCCGATACGTCCGCGCTTGGAGAAAAAGCGCCAGAGCGCCATTCGTACAAACCAGTACCGCAACGAGAAGAAAGAACTTGGCGTGGAGCGTCCTCATCGGTCTGCGCTCGGCTGCGGTGGCTTCGATCGTTCGACAGGATGTTTCCGGACCAACTGGCAGTCCGGACTTACGGGGCCGGAGATCGCCGGGGGCCGTTGCCGAGGTCCTCGGAGAACTTGTACCCTACACCCCAGACCGTTCGCACATAGACCGGGTTGGCGGGATCCTCTTCGATTTTGCTGCGCAGGCGATTGATGTGCGAGTTCACGGTATGCTGGTAGCCACTGTGATTGTAGCCCCAGACGAAGTCCAACAACTGTTCGCGCGTGTAGACGCGTCCCGGGTTCTGCGCGAGGTGCAACAGCAACTCGAACTCCTTCGCGGTCAGCTCGACAGATCGGCTGTCCAGCGTCACCGAGCGCCGGTCCGAGTCGATGATCATGCTTCCTGCATGAACTATGGTTTTGGCATTGATGCAACCGGTCGTGATGGCCTTGACGCGCCGGAATATAGCTTTGACCCGCGCCAGCAGCTCCAGGACGCTAAAAGGCTTGGTCAGATAGTCGTCCGCCCCCATTTCGAGGCCCAAAACGCGTTCCAGTTCGGACGCCCGGGAGGTCAACATCAGAATGGGCGTGTAGTCGGCGCGCGCCCGCAGACGCCGGCAGATCTCGAGCCCGTTTTCCCCGGGCAGCATGAGATCCAGAATGATCAGGTCGTATTTGTTCGCCTCCGCATCGGCGAGGCCGGTCAGGCCGTCGAATGCGAGTTTGACGCTGCAATCGATGTCGCTGAGATGCAGCTTGACCAGGTTCGCCATTTCGAGCTGGTCCTCGATCACGAGCACCTTGTTGGTCATCCCAGTGACTCCCTCTGCGGAACCGACAGCGGGCTCCGGCCTGCTTCAACAAACCCCGCGGCCTCTCCGGTGATCAATCGGACCCCGACCTGGTAGGTGAAATATGACCACATCCATCCGACCACCACCGACAGGCGGTTGCGCAGTCCCAGGAGAAAGAGGACGTGCACCGCACCCCAAAGCCACCAGGCAACCGCGCCCCATAGCTTGATCCATCCGAAATCGGCGACCGCGCTTTTTCGCCCGATCGTGGCGAGACTACCCTGGTGGCGGTAGCGGAAGGGCGGCGGGGGCACTCGCTCGCCGAGCCGCGATCGCAGCACGGTCGCCACATATGCACCGCCTTGCTTGGCCGCCGGCGCCAGGCCGGGGACCGGCATGCCTTTCCAGGCAAGTGAGAGGGCCGTGTCGCCGAGGGCAAACACATTCGGCAATCCGGGCACGGACAGATCGTCGAGCACCTTCAATCGACCCGCCGGATCGGGCGTCTGGCCCAGCCATTTGGCCGAGGGTGATGCGACCACTCCAGCAGCCCAAAGCACCGTCGCGGCAGCGATACGCGTGCCGTTCACCACCACGCCGTCTTTGTCGATAGCCTCGACGCGACTGCGGAGCAATACTTCGACGCCGAGCCGCTCGAGCGACATGCGCGCGATTGCCGACAGCTTCTCGGCGAAAGCGGGCAGGATCCGAGGTCCGGACTGGACCAGGACGATGCGCGCGACGGCCGGATCGAAATTGCGGAACTCCTTCTCCAGCCCGTGGCGGGCCAGTTCGGCGATTGCCCCCGCGAGCTCGACGCCGGTCGGACCGCCGCCGCAGATGAGAAACGTCAGGAGTGCCTCCCGTTCGACCGGATCGTCCGTGGCTTCCGCCCGTTCGAACGCACCCAAGATCCGTCCCCGCATGGCGACAGCGTCTTCGATGAATTTCAGGCCCGGCGCATAAAGCGCCCAATCATCGTGACCGAAGTAGCCATGGCTGGCGCCTGTGGCGAGCACCAGGTAGTCATAGTTCAATTCGCGTCCGTCGACGGACACGGTTTGGCGGGCGGCATCCACTCCCGACACCGTACCGCACAGCACGGTCACTCTTGGATCGTCCCGGAAGGCGGCGCGAATGGGACTTGCGATTTCTCCGGGAGACAGGTTTGCGGTCGCCACCTGGTAGAGGAGCGGCTGGAACAGGTGATAATTGCGGCGATCCACGAGCGTTACCCGCACTCGCTCATGACGCAACCCGGCAGCGCAGGCCATGCCGCCGAATCCCCCTCCCACGATCACCACGTGGGGCTCGTCGCCCTTGATGGAAACAGGTCTGCGGAGCGCTGCCATCAGCATGCGGTCGAGCGACAGCGGTCCGGCGCCGAAAACGCCGAGCAGGGCGAACACCAGCGGCGCGTAGAGACTGATGCCATCGTCTCGAGCCATCATCCACATCTCAGACGAGACCGCCAGCAGCGTGCCGGCCACCAGCGGCGTTCCGAGCCCGGCAGCGAGAAGCACGGCGGCGATCAACGCCAACGGCCGCGGCAGCATCGCCGCCGTCTCGACAGGGAACAACGCCGAAGGCACGGCTAGCCCGACGAGCGCGCTCGCCAACCACAGGCGCAACGCGAGCCGGTAGCCAGGGCCCGCCACGCGCCCGAACCACGCGCCGGCGTCGATGGCCGGCGCCACCAGCGGCAACGGACTGTTGCGCAAACCTTTGGCCAACAGGCGATCCAGCGACAACGGCCCCGCGCCATGCACCACGTACCATCCGAAGAGCGCTGCCCAGAACAGGTTGACGTCCAATTGCTGATAGGAAAATTGGATGACCAGCGACAGCACCAGCATGGCCAGAGCGGCCGGCCGCACCAGCAGACCCGCCACCAGCAGAACCGGCCCAAGCACCTCTATGCTCGCCCCCAGCACGGCTGCGACCTGTGGATCAAGCCAACTCACCGGGTATTCGTGACGGGCCAGTTCCAGTGCGCTATGCCAATTGCCGACCTTCAGCATGCCCGAAACGAAGAATACTCTGGCGAGACTCAGCCGAACCCACAGATCAACCAGCGGCGCGGCCCGATTGAGGCCCGCCCGGACCGGATCCAAGCACGCTGCGAGGCGTGCCAGCATGGCGTCGCTCATGTGAAGCGCCTTCGAATGAGCGCGTCGAGCGAAACGGCGCCCGGCCCGCGGGCGAGCACATAAACCAGACAACTCGCCCACAACAGGTGGTCTGGCCAACTCTCGGGATAGACGAAGATCTGGATCACAGCCGTGACGCCCAGCAGCCCGAGCGCCGACACCCGTGAAGCCAATCCGATCACCAGAAGAAAGGAAAATAGATGTTCCTGAAGGGCCGCCAAGTTGGCGGCCAGCTCCGGCGGGAGAAGAGGCACCTTATATTCATCGCGGAACAGCTGAACCGTCGAGTCCGTTACGTGCCAACCGGAAACCTTGGTTTGTCCAGACCGCCAGAATACTTCCGCGATACCAACTCGGATAAGAAGCCCTAGTATTGACGATGGAATACGCTCGGCAATCCCGATTGCATACAGGATCAATGATTCAAGCTTCACTTCACTCTCCTGCATTGGTGGCTGCGTTCGTTTCCCGACGCGGTTGTACAACAGCGCGGGGCCGCGTGGTTGCTGGGCACAGGCGATCCGGCGCCAATTTACGGTAGAGGTCCAAGTAGCGACCCGCCGGCACGCCCCAGCCGAAACTCTGGCTCATTCCGGTCCGCAGCATTTTTCGCCATGCAAGCGGCTCCCGATAGACCCTCAAGGCGCGATCCACGCAGGCCAGCATGTCGTCGGCGTTCTCATGCCGAAAGGAAAAGCCGGTTGCCGTCCCAAGCGCGAGGGCAGCCTCATTGCCGTCCACGATGGTGTCTGCCAAGCCTCCGACATGGCGAACGAGCGGGACCGTACCGTAGCGCAAAGCGTAGAGCTGGCTCAGGCCGCAGGGTTCAAAGCGCGCGGGATGGAGCAGGATGTCGGCCCCGGCGAAAAAGCGGTGGGCCAACCGCTCTTCGTAGCCGATACGCACCGCCGCACGCCCCGGATAGCACTCCGCCGCCTCCATCAGGCGAGCCTCGATCGCCCGATCGCCTCGGCCAAGCGATGCGAATTGAACCCGCCGCTTCAAGAGCGCTGGAATCGCCTCGGCGACGATATCGGCCATCTTCTGATCGGTCAGCCGGCTGACAAAGGCGATCAGCGGCACCTCCGGCTCGACATCGAGGCCGAGAATGCCTTGCAGTTCAGCCTTGCAGACTCGCTTGCCCGCCAGGTTGCCGACCGAATAGCGCGCCGGCAGCACGGAGTCGGTCGCCGGGTTCCACAAGCTCTCGTCGATGCCGTTCAAGATGCCGCTCAGAACATGAGCGCGTGCGCGCAGCAGACCGTCAAGCCCGCAGCCGGATTCCGGCGTCAGTATCTCCCGAGCATAAGACGGACTGACCGTCGTAATCTCGTCGGCGTAACGTATGCCGGCCTTCAGGAAGGAAAGCTGGTCGTGGAATTCGACGCCGCCCGGCGTAAACGCGGCATCCGGCAGACTGAGCGTGGCATGCGTGGCTCTCGGGAAAAGGCCCTGGAAGGCTAGATTGTGGACGGTGAAGACGCTGGCGGCGCTTTTGCCTCCCGCCCGTTCCGACAACATCGGCAGCAGTCCGAAATGCCAGTCGTTGGCATGTACGACGTCGGGAAACCAACCGCACGCCCCCGCCGCGATTCGCGCGGCGATGCGAGAGGCACGGCCGAAGCGTTGGGCGTTGTCTGGCCAATCGATCCCTGCTTCGTCACCGTAGGGACCGCCGTTGCGGGCGAACAAGGAAGGCGCATGCACGAGCCAGACCGGCAGGGCGCTATCGGGCGTCCGTGCCTCGATCAGCTGCGCCCGTCCACCGATCCCGTCTTCGACGACCGGTCCGTCCGACTTGTTGCTCGCCGTATCCAACGCCTGCGGATAGGCCGGCATCACCAAACGGACGTCCACTCCGAGATCGGCTAGCGCCCGGGGCAGCGCGGCGGCGACATCGCCAAGACCACCGGTCTTGGCAAGGGGATAAATCTCCGCGGCGGCAAAGAGGACGCGCATGGCCTTATTGCTCGACCACGACCGCGTGGCCATCGGGGTCGACAACCTCGGCGGCCCGCACCCCGCCCGCGAGCTGCACGATGCCAGGCGAGACGAACCGAACACCGGCGTGGTCGAGCGCCGCAACGAGCTCATCCAGCGCGTCGACCCGCAGCACCACATGCGCGTGCCAAACATCGTCGCCGCGCGCGTCCGCCGGGGGCCGCCGGCCTGTCGGGGGCGCTCGATAGTCGAGCAACTCGATGCCGAGGCCGTCCGGCGAGCTTGGCCGCAGGCCGGTAATGCGCACCATGGCATCGAACGTGCCGTCCAGTCGCTCCTGTGCGGGTCCCCGATTGACGACCTCGTAGGCGACCTTCATGCCGAGCAGCGTGGTGTAGAACGCAGTGCTGGCTGCACTGCTCGAGACGCAGATCGCCGTGTGGTCGATGCCGAGATCGACTTGCGTCGGGTGCCCGGCAGACCATGTCGCGCGGCCCTGGCCAGGCGGAAAATACAGGAGTTCGAGAGGATGGCCGTCGGGGTCGCGGAACTTGAAGGCGCGCACATGCCCGTCTTCCTCGGGCAGCGTCTGGGGGCCTCCCTTGGAAATGGGCTGGAACCGAACCCGTTGCAGCCTCGCGTAGGCGGCGTCCATGTCCGTCACCACCACCGCGAAGTGCTGGAACCACAGGTCGGGGCTTTGCGAACCAGCGGGATATTTCCGGCCAGGTATTCGATAGCGCACGAACTCCACCTGCTCGCGACCCAGTTGCATGGTCAGCGTCTCCGCCGGCTTGGGGACACCGAGCAGCCGCTGCGTGGCCGGATCGTCAACGCCGCGTCTCGCCAAGGTGTGGAAGCCCAGCCCATCGCGATAGAAGGCCTCCGTTCGGTCGAGGTCGGAGACTGTGATGCTGATACGCTCGACCTCGACCACTGCGGCGCGTGTCGGCGCCGCGGCCAGCAGCGCCGTCGTCATGAGCGACGCCAAGCCAAACCGGCGCATCAAGGACCGGTGTTTCTTCAGATGAGTGGCGGCACGCGCCAAGCTCGCGAAACCGATCAGCGCCAGGGTCAGGCGGTCCGTGCAGGCAGGGCGCAGCGTGAGCATGCCTTCACTCCGTTCGCAGAGGACGCTGGCCGGGAGGCGGCCGCAGAGCTTTGTCGACGCGGATCAGTTCGCCGAGCGACCATGCCTGGAACGGGCAGCCGCGCGGCGTGTGCGGGGGGTCGCCATCGGCGATCTCCGAGACATGGCCAAGGCCAGCGGTCTGCAAGTGCGCCATCAGAGGTGGAAGGAAGCGGGCGCGCCCTTCGGCCGCCGCGGCTAAAGGGTCGGCGCTGACCCGCAACCATGCCTCGACAAACGCCCCCATGAGCCAGGGCCAGGCGGTTCCCTGATGATAGGCCGCATCCCGATGCCAAGGATCGCCGCCGTAATGTCCTTTGTAGTCGGGATCATCCGGGGCGAGCGACCGCAATCCGAGCGGGGTCAGCAACCGGTTCTCGACCAGCTCGACGATCCGTCGTGCCGCGGGACCTTGCACGAGAGCGAATGGCAGCCCACCGACGGCAAAAATCTGGTTGGGCCTGATCTTCGCGTCGACAGCGCCTGCGACATGGTCGACATCGACGACATCGAAAAGGCCGCCATTCTCCGGGTTCGGGAAGCGCTCGGCGAAGGAGGCGCGAGCATGTTCTTCGAGTTCAGCGCAACGCGCCGACCGTGCGCTGCCGATGTGCAGCGCGTTGATCCAGAGGGCCTGGATTTCGACAGGTTTGCCGATCCGCGGCGTCACCACCCAGTCGCCGACTTTGGCGTCCATCCAGGTCAGCTGCACCCCCGGCACACCAGCCCGCAGCAATCCGTCGCCATCGGCCGAGATGCCGAAGCGCGTCCCATTCGCATAGGCGTGCAGGATGGCGTCGAACGCGGCAAACAGGCGTTCCTCGAACTGTGGTGCGATCGGGTAGCCGGCTTGGCGCGCCGCCTCCAACAGTTCATGACCGGCGATGATGAACCAGAGCGAGGCGTCTACGGCATTGAACTCTGGGGTGTCGCCGGAATCGACGAACCGATTTGGCAACATGCCTTCGCTGACCGTGCTGGCCCACGCACCCAGAATCGCCTCGGCTTGCGAAAATCGCCCGCGCGCGGTCACCAGCCCCCGCATGGCGATGAACGTGTCGCGCCCCCAATCGGTGAACCACGGAAATCCAGCCAGCACAGTACAGCCGTTCTGACGATCGACGAGATAGCTCTCCGCCGCAAGATGCAGAGGCGATGTCACCGCGTCGCGGCGGGCCAATTCGTCGCCGGCGAGGCGGTTGGCGTACGCTTCCGTCCTGATGTTAAGACCGTCTCCCGACCGCAGCACCAACATCGCCGCGCCTGCGTCCAGGTCCCAGGTGAAGACGCCTGGCGACGCCAGATCCTCGACGTCGTCCAGGCCGCGGTCGCGTTCGGCCGTATAGAGGACGTTGCGGAACCACTCGGGATCGTGGCGGTACGTCCCGTTCGTCAATGCCGTGACGGCGGGCAGCCCGGCATAGGGCGTCCAGGAGACGTTGCCCGCCTGGGCCTTGGCATGGAAGTCGAACGCGTTGTTCTCTCGATGCAGAGCATGGTAGTCGCGACCCGACATGAGCAATCGAAGCTTGAGCCGGCGGGGACCAGCGCCCTCGGTCATGCGCCAGCGAAGCACTGTTTCGCAGGTGTCGCGAGCAACGAAGATCTCCTGCTGAACGGTCACGCCGTCGGCAATGCGAAACGTCCAGGTCGGCCACGGAGCGGCGGTGAACTCGACGAGATGCTGCCACCCCTGCGGGTGGACAACGTCCGGCAGATAGCGGTTCGTGCTCAGCGGCACGGCGTCCGCGTCGCTCTCCACATAGGCCTCGACGCCGTTGACCTGCACGATGCGGCCGGTTGGCGGGGTCGTCGCGGTCAGCAGCAGGGCATGGTAACGCCTGGTTCACGCGCCCAGGACGGGCCCCGAGGCGAAACCGCCCAGCCCATCCGACTCAAGCCACTCCGCGTCGGGAGTAATCTCCATCGCGGGTATTGTTGAGATCTGCGGAGAGGCGTTCGCTTGGGCCGGAACCACCTGTTTGACCATCGGATGCTTTCAGGAGACGCGAATATCCAAAGCATTGTCAGGCGGCAGGATCACCTAGCTCTCAAGAACTCATCACGTCTTTGTCACGCTGCTGCGTGACGCGCCTCCCTTGAGGAGTGTTCAGGCCGAGGCACGACGGAATCTCCTCGAAGGAGACAACACAGCTTAGGATCGGCGATGGGACTCTCGACCACATCCATCGTTCCGGCGCAGAAGACGCTGAGCACAAAACTCGACTTGGCCATCCAAATCCGAGGAGCGGTCTCACCGTCGTGGATCACGAAAGTGCCAAATCGACCGGCGCGCGTGGCCGCCGTGATGAAAACGTTATAGCAGCGCCATGAAATCCCATTCGGCGGCCGGCTACTTACCGCTCGACGGGTGTTCTGTCCAAACAGAGTTCGACGTCCGGAAGATTGCATGACGAGAAAGCCATCCGAACCAACGATAGGCTTGCTCGATACCGCCGAAGGAAGGCGGATCGGTTCAACGGACCGTCCCAACAAGTGGCGTCGCTGGGGTCCGTATCTCAGCGAGCGGCAATGGGGCACGGTGCGCGAGGACTACAGCCCACACGGAAATGCTTGGGAGTATCTGTCGCACGATCAGGCGCGAAGCCGCGCTTACCGCTGGGGCGAGGACGGGATCGGCGGGTTCGGCGATGATCACCTAAGGTGGTGCCTCGCCCTGGCACTCTGGAATGAACACGATCCCATTTTGAAGGAACGGCTGTTCGGCCTCACTAATTCCGAGGGCAATCACGGAGAGGATGTCAAGGAACTCTATTATTACAGCGATGGCGTGCCAAGCCATACCTACATGCGGATGCTCTATAAATACCCGCAGCAGGCGTTCCCTTACGAGCGGCTGGTCGAGGAAAATCGGCGTCGCGGGCCGAGCGATCCTGAATTCGAACTGCTCGATACCGGTGTGTTCGACGAGCGGCGCTACTTCGACGTCGCGATCGAATATGCCAAGGGGGACAGGCCGGACGACATCCTGATGCGAGTCACGGTCCACAACCGCGGGCCGGATGAAGCGCCCTTGCATCTCGTGCCACAGCTTTGGGCGCGGAACAGCTGGTCCTGGTCGCCCAATGGGGAGAAGCCTCTGCTGCGCCTGACGGGCAGCGGAACCGTCGAGGCGACGCACCCCAAGTTGATCGCGAGGCGGCTTCACGTCGACGGCGACGCGGAACTCCTGTTTTGTGAGAACGAGACCAACACCAGGCGCCTGTATGGCCTCGAGCAGCAGGGGCCCTTCAAGGACGGCATCAACGATTATCTAGTCCACGGTGACCGAAACGCCCTGAGCCCGACCAGCGAAGGCACGAAGTGCGGAGCGCATTTTGCGCTGCACCTGCAACCGGGGGAGCGCAAGGTCGTGCGGCTTCGGTTTCGAAAGGCCGATGCGGAGGGAGAGCCGTTCGACGGCTTCGAGCAGGTGTTCGCCGATCGCCGGGCGGAGGCCGATGAGTTCTACGCGGTGCTGCAGAAGGACGTCGAAGATCCAGACGCTCGCCTAGTGCAGCGTCAGGCGCTGGCCGGCATGCTGTGGTCGAAGCAGTTCTACTATCTCGACGTTCCGGACTGGCTCTCCGGCGACGCGACCCAACCGCGACCTCCCGAAGAGCGGCGCCACGGCCGCAACTCCGACTGGCGACATTTGAACAACGCCGACATCATCGCGATGCCGGACAAATGGGAATACCCGTGGTACGCCGCCTGGGACCTCGCCTTCCATTGTGTGACCTTGGCGCTCGTCGATCCGGATTTCGCGAAATCGCAGCTCATCTTGCTGACCCGCGAATGGTACATGCATCCGAACGGCCAACTGCCCGCCTATGAATGGGCATTCGGGGACGTCAATCCGCCGGTTCATGCCTGGGCCACCTGGCGCGTCTATCAAATGGATCGGGCGTTGAAGGGGGAGGGCGACCGCGTCTTCTTGGAGCGGGTCTTCCACAAGCTTGTATTGAATTTCAATTGGTGGGTGAATCGCAAGGACGCGGGCGGGCGCAACATCTTTCAGGGCGGTTTCCTGGGGCTCGACAACATCGGAATTTTCGACCGCTCTTCACCTTTGCCGACAGGCGGCTACGTCAACCAGTCCGACGGGACGGCCTGGATGGCGATGTACGCCCTCAACCTGATGCGCATCGCGCTCGAACTCGCCCGCGACAATCATGTCTACGAGGATATCGCGACCAAGTTCTTCGAGCACTTCCTCTACATTGCCGAAGCCATGACGAGGATCGGTGGCGAGCACGGTCTGTGGGACGAGCAAGACGAATTCTACTACGATGTCCTGAATCTGCCTGGCGACCAGAGCCTGCCGATGCGCGTGCGCTCCATGGTCGGTCTGATACCGCTCTACGCCGTCGAGGTGCTGGACCCGGGCATCTTCAAGCAATTGCCGGAATTCGCCGCGCGGCTGAAATGGTTCCTGAATTATCGTCCCGACTTGGCTCGCCTCGTTTCACGCTGGACGGAGCCGGCGCTTGGCGACCGTCACCTCCTCTCGCTGCTGCGGGGCCATCGCATGAAGCGGTTGTTGCGCCGCGTCCTCGACGAAACGGAATTTTTGTCGGATTACGGGGTTCGGGCGCTTTCGAAAGCGCATGCCGAGAACCCCTATGTGTTCGAGCACGAGGGCCACCGATTCAGTGTCGGTTATGTGCCCGCCGAGTCGACCTCGGGCCTGTTCGGCGGCAACTCGAACTGGCGTGGCCCGATCTGGATGCCCGTCAACTATCTCCTGATCGAGTCCCTGTACGAATTCTACCGGTACTATGGCGACGACTTCCAGGTTGAGTGTCCGGTCGGGTCCGGTCGCATGCTGAACCTGCGGCAGGTAGCCGAGGAACTCAGTCGACGTTTGTGCAGCCTGTTTCTGCGGGCCCCGGACGGGCGGCGGCCGGTGCTCGGCGACCACCCCCTTCAGGGCGATCCGGAGTTCCGCGACCACGTGCTGTTCTACGAGTACTTCCACGGCGACACGGGACGCGGCGTCGGCGCGTCTCACCAGACCGGGTGGTCCGGGCTCGTCGCCCTGCTCTTGCACCCGCGATCGCCGAATGACGCGCGCCTTGTCCATCAGCAGAGAACCTCGGCCCTTGACCCCGTCTAGCAAAGCGCCGTCGCGCGTGCCCTACGCACCTAGCGGGCGCGTGCTGGCCGAACAGGTCGCGCTCGTCACAGGTGCCAGCTCCGGCATCGGCAAGGCCGTTGCCCTGGGGCTTGCTGCCGCCGGGGCGAGTGTGGTGGTGAACTATGCCAGCGGCGCGGAAGCCGCGGCGGATGTGGTTCGGACCATCGAGGCGTCGGGAGGCCGTGCCGTCGCGATCCGTGCCGACGTGGCGAAGGAAGCGGACGTACACGAGCTGTTTCGCATCGCCATCGAGACTTTCGGGACGTTGCACATCCTCGTCAACAATGCCGGCCTGCAGCGCGACGCCGCTCTCGTCGACATGACGCTCGATCAATGGAACGCGGTGCTCTCGGTCAACCTGACCGGCCAGTTCCTCTGCGCGCGTGCGGCTGTACGCGAGTTCCTGCGGCGCGACGTCGACATCGAGACATCGGCTGCGGCCGGCAAGATCATCTGCATCAGTTCGGTGCATGAAGTCATCCCGTGGTCCGGCCATGCGAACTACGCCGCCAGCAAAGGCGGCGTCATGATGTTGATGAAGACCATGGCCCAAGAGCTCGCGCCCCGCCGGATCCGCGTCAATTCGATCGCCCCGGGCGCGATAAGGACGCCGATCAATACCGCGGCCTGGAGCACGTCCGAAGCCTATGAGCTCCTTCTCAAGCTGGTGCCCTACAAACGCATCGGCGAGCCCGACGATGTCGCGCAGGCGGCCGTTTGGTTGGCCTCCGATGCCTCCGACTACGTCACCGGTACGACGTTGTTCGTGGATGGCGGAATGACGCTCTACCCAGGCTTCGAAGGCAACGGCTGATGTCTGTCCCCTCGCGAGCCCTTCGAGAGCATTGGCCCGAGTATCTCATGGAAGCTTGGGGGCTTGCCGTCGTCATGCTGGTCTCCGCTACCGTCACCGTGCTCGCCGGGACTTTGCTCCCGCACGCGTGGCCGGACGGCTTGCGACGGATGTTCGTGGGGATGGTCATCGCCGGCACTGTGGTGTCCTTGATCTATTCGCCCTGGGGCCGTCGATCCGGCGCTCACTTCAATCCGGCGGTCACGCTGACCTTCTACGCACTCGGGCGTGTGAAGCGATGGGATGCGGTTTTCTACGCTGCATTCCAAGTCGCCGGCGCCACCCTCGGAATCTTGATTGCCGGACTCCTCTTGGGATCGCTGCTGCGGGAGCCGCCGGTGATGTGGATCGTCACACGGCCCGGCACGCCGGGGGCCGTCATTGCTTTCGTCGCGGAATTCGCGATCTCGTTCGTGCTGATGAGCACGGTGCTCGCGGTTGGCGGATCGACGAAGTTCTCGCGCTTCACGGGAGTGTTCGCAGGCGCATTGATCTTCCTTTACATCTGCTTCGAGGCGCCGTTTTCCGGCTTCAGCATGAACCCGGCACGCACGTTCGCCTCGGCCGCGGTCTCAGGGAGCTTTCAGGCCTTCTGGATCTACGTCCTGGCGCCGCCGGCTGGGATGCTGGCGGCGGCGTACCTCAATCGCTCGGTCGCGGCTCTTCCGAGCATTCGCTGCGCGAAGCTGATCCACGACAGCTCGACCCGCTGCATCCATTGCGGCTTCATGCCCGAATCGGAACGCAATGCCAGACAGCCGGTATGACTTCATCATCATCGGCACCGGAGCGGGCGGCGCTACGCTGGCGCATGAGCTGGCGTCCACGGGCAAACGCATTCTGCTTCTCGAACGCGGCGGATACTTGCCGCGCGAGCGCGAAAACTGGTCGAGCCAAGCTGTCTTCGTCGACAATAGATACAAGGCACCAGAGACATGGCACGACGGCGAAGGCAAAGCGTTCCATCCCGGCCTTCACTACTGCGTCGGCGGCAATACCAAGTTCTACGGAGCCGTGTTGTTGCGCATGCGCGAGCGGGATTTCGGCGCGGTGACCCACCGCGACGGCGTCTCTCCGGCCTGGCCTCTTTCCTATGGCGACTTCGCGCCCTACTACCTGCGCGCCGAGGCGCTCTACCACGTGCATGGGGAGCGCGGGGCCGACCCGACGGAGCCACCGGAGAACGCCCCTTATCCCTGGCCCGCGATCAGTCATGAACCGCGCGTTCAGGAGCTTGCCGACGATTTGCGGCGCGGCGGCCACCGGCCGTTCTCGCTGCCGATCGGGGTGCAGCTGAACGAAGCCGATCCACTGGCCAGCGCCTGCATAAGATGTGACGCCTGCGACGGATTTCCCTGCCTGGTCGAGGCAAAATCGGATGCTCACGTGATCTGCGTGCGGCCGGCGTTGACCCACTCCAACGTCGAGCTCCTGACGCACGCCTACGTCGAACGCCTCGAGACGAGCGCCAGCGGGCGAGAGGTCACCGGCGTCGTTGTCAGAGACGCGAACGGCACGAGAACATTCAGTGCCGATATCGTGGTCGCCTCATGCGGTGCCATCAACTCGGCGGCGCTGCTGTTGCGCTCCGCCAGCGATCGCCATCCGAACGGCTTGGGCAACGGCTCCGATGTCGTTGGGCGGCACTACATGTTCCACAACAACTCGGCGCTGCTGGCACTGTCGCGGCGGCCGAACACGACGAAGTTTCAGAAGACGCTCGGCCTCAATGATTTTTACTGGGGCGCCGAGGATTCTGACTTCCCCCTCGGCCATATCCAGATGCTGGGGAAGAGCGATGCGGCGATGTTCAAGGCCGAAACTCATGGGCTCCTCCCGAGCCGCGCTTTGGAGGACTTGGCACGACACTCCTTGGACTTCTGGCTGACCAGTGAGGATCTCCCGCTTCCGCAAAACCGGGTCACTGTAGGACAGGATGGCATTCGCATTTCCTACACCGCGACCAACGTCGAGGCCCACGAGCGGCTCACGGGCAAGTTGCGAGGGCTGCTGAAGCACATCGGCTGCGACCATCACCTGATCCCCCGCGCCGCCTATTTCTCCAAGCGCCTGCCGATCGCCGCGACCGGTCACCAGAACGGCACGATCAGGTTCGGTGCAGACCCATCGACGTCGGCGCTCGATCTCGACTGCCGGAGCCATGACGTGGACAACCTCTACGTCGTGGACAGCAGCTTCTTTCCTTCCAGCTCCGCCGTGAACCCAACGCTGACCATCATCGCCAACGCCATTCGGGTGGCGGAGCACCTGAAGGCTCGGCTGGGATGAGCCGGCTTATGGGGAGCGCCGGTGCAACCCGCACCAGCCCGACCGTCTTCCGACTAGGAGATACCGCATGAACTCCGCACGCGTCGCCGAGATCCTGAGCTGGTACGGCAGCGACAATCCGGGAACTCTCACAAATCTCCGGCGACTGATGAGCCACGGACGGCTCGCCGGAACCGGGCGGATGCTGATCCTTCCCGTCGATCAGGGGTTCGAGCACGGACCGGCGCGAAGCTTCGCACCCAATCCGCCCGCCTATGACCCTCATTATCACTTCGAGGTCGCCATCGAGAGCGGTTGCAGCGCCTATGCGGCCCCGCTCGGCTTCCTGGAGGCCGGCGCCCGCGACTATGCCGGGCTCATTCCGCTGATCCTGAAGATCAACGATCACGACGTCCTGGCGGACGAGAAGGATCCCGACCAGGCGCTCACCGGGAGCGTGCAGGACGCTCTGCGCCTCGGCTGCGTCGGGATCGGCTTCACCATCTATCCGGGGTCCTCGAACCGACTCCACATGTATGGGCAAATCCGCGCGGCGTCGGAGGAAGCGAAACGCCATGGGCTCGCGGTGATCATGTGGGCCTATGCCCGCGGATCCAGCCTATCGAGGGAGGGCGAAACCGCGATCGACGTGATCGGTTACGCCGCCCAGATCGCCTCCCAGCTCGGCGCCCACATCGTCAAGGTGAAGTTGCCCTCCGCTCACATCGAGCAGCCTGCCGCCAAGAAGATTTATGAGGCCTGCAAGGTTCCGGTCGGCACCCTTGCCGAGCGCGTCGCGCACGTTGTGCAATGTGCCTTCAACGGGCGTCGCATCATGATCTTCTCCGGCGGGGAGGCGACCGACGACGCCACGCTGCTCGATGAGATCCGCGCCATTCGTGAAGGCGGCGGCTTCGGCTCGATTATCGGGCGCAACGCGTTCCAGCGACCGAGGGCAGACGCAATCAAGATGCTGCAAGCCATCATGAAGATTTATGGCAGTGCGTAAATATCGACGGGCGATGTTGTCGAGATACGGATCTCTACAGGCCCGGTGAAGAAAAGATCTGCTCCCGAGGGGGATCTAAGGCATGGACGATACTACGACCCACCAACCGATCGAGAAGCTCACGATCGACACCATCCGCACGCTCGCGATGGACGCGGTCCAGCAGGCCAACTCCGGACATCCAGGCACCGCGATGGCGCTGGCCCCGGTTGTCTACGAACTCTGGCAAAATGAGCTGCGCTTCGACCCCGACGATCCGATTTGGCCGGACCGCGATCGTTTCGTTCTGTCGATCGGGCATGCCTCGATGCTGCTCTATTCGATTGCACTTGGCTCAAGTCCAGGCCGTCGGCGAGACTTATGAGCGGCTGGACGAAGTCAGCGTCAAGCTCGAGGACATCAAGCGGTTCCGCCAGCTCGACAGCAAGTGCCCGGGTCATCCCGAATACCGTTGGACCTCTGGGGTCGAGACCACAACGGGTCCACTAGGCCAGGGTGTCGCGACCAGCGTGGGGATGGCCATCGCCAAGTGCTGGCTCGCGCAGCATTTCAATCGCCCGGACTTCGAGCTCTTCACCTATTCGGTCTACGCGCTCTGTGGCGATGGCTGCATGATGGAGGGGATCTCGGGTGAAGCCGCGTCACTGGCCGGGCACCTCAAGCTGGCGAACCTTTGCTGGATCTACGACAACAACAAAGTCACCATCGAGGGTCACACCGAGTTGGCGTTCAGTGACGATGTGGCGACCCGATTCCTTGGCTACGGCTGGAACGTCACCCGAGTTGGCGATGCCAACGACATCGAGCGGATCGCCCGAGCGTTGCAGGCCTTCAAGTCGACCTCCGACCGGCCGACGCTGATCATTGTCGACAGCCATATCGGCTATGGCGCGCCGCACAAGCAAGACACCTCCGCGGCCCATGGCGAGCCCCTAGGCGAAGACGAAATCAAGCTCGCCAAGCGCAAGTATGGCTGGCCCGAGGACGCCAAGTTCCTGGTGCCCGACGGCGTCTACGAGCACGTCAAGGAAGGATTGGGGCGGCGTGGCCGGAACGCCAACCTCGCGTGGCGGGAGAAGCTCGCAGCCTACCGGCTGGCCCATCCCGATCTCGCGAACCAACTCGAGCGCATCCAGACCCGCGAGCTGCCCCAGGGCTGGGACAGCGCCTTACCGACGTTCCCGCAGTACGCAAAGGGCGTCGCCGGTCGCGACGCTTCGGCCAAAGCGCTGAACGCCCTTGCGGAGCACCTGCCATGGCTGGTTGGCGGGTCCGCCGATCTGGCGCCGTCGACCAAGACCCGACTGACCTTCGAGGGGGCGGGCGACTTCGGCGCCGACAATCGTCTCGGGCGCAATTTCCACTTCGGCATCCGCGAACACGCCATGGCCGCAACACTGAACGGCATGGCGGTGTCGAAGCTTCGCGCCTTCGGCTCCGGGTTCCTGATCTTCTCCGACTATATGAAGCCCGCGATCCGCTTGAGCGCCATCATGGAGCTGCCCGTCATCTACGTGTTCACGCATGATTCGATCGGCGTCGGCGAGGATGGTCCAACGCATCAGCCCGTCGAACAATTGGCCAGTTTGCGCTCGGTACCTGGTCTGATCATGTTGCGTCCTGGCGATGCCAACGAGATCGTCGAGGCGTGGCGCGTCGTTGCCCGCCTGAGGCGTCAGCCCGCCGCGATCGTCGTCTGCCGCCAGGCTATCCCGACGCTCGACCGGTCGAAATATGCCTCCGCCGAGGGGGTCGCCCGCGGGGGCTACATTCTCGCCGACGCAGCGGACGGGCGTCCGGAGCTCATCCTCATCGGCACAGGAAGCGAAGTTTCGCTCTGTGTCGAAGCCTACGAAGCACTGACTGCGGAGGGCATCAAGGCGCGTGTCGTCAGCCTGCCCTCTTGGGAACTGTTCGAACAGCAATCCGACGAGTACCGCGCAACGGTCCTGCCACCGGACATCGTTGCGCGCGTTTCGGTCGAGGAGGCCTCGACCTTCGGCTGGGAACGTTATGTCGGGCCTCGGGGCATTTCGATCGGGATGCACACCTTCGGTGCCTCGGCTCCGGTCAAAGAACTCCAGCGGAAATTCGGGTTCACCCCGGAGAAGGTTCTCTCCGCGGCAAGGTCGCTGCTCAAGGCCGCTTGATTGCCGCGCTTGGCGGCCAAGCAACGCCCTCGGAGGTTCGATGTCTCGCACGAGAACTATGCAAACGACCAGGCTCGCCGGAGCCGAGGCCGAGGAGGAATGCGCATGAACCCGTTGAAGGCTCTCGAAACTCTGGGCCAGTCGGTCTGGCTCGACTTCATCAGCCGCCAACTCCTCACCTCCGGCAAGATCAAGACATTGATCGAGCGTGACGGCCTGAAGGGGATGACGTCCAACCCGGCGATCTTCGAGAAGGCGATCGACGAGAGCGCCGACTACGACGCCGAACTGCAGCAGCTCGTCGCCCGCAGCGATCTCAGCACCATCGCGCTCTACGAAGGGATTACCATCGAGGATATCCGGCAAGCCGCAGATGTGCTGCGCTCGGTCTATGACTCGACCGATCGGCGCGACGGCTACATCAGCCTTGAGGTCTCGCCCTATCTCGCAGCCGATACCGAGGGCACGATCGAAGAGGGACGTCGACTTTGGCGGCGGGTCGATCGCCCGAACGTGATGATCAAGGTGCCGGCCACGGCCGAAGGCGTTCCGGCGATCCGCCAGATGATTGCTGACGGCATCAACGTCAATATCACGCTGCTCTTCGACCAGAAGGTTTATGAGGACGTGGCCGTCGCGTATATCGACGGACTGGAAGCATTGGCCGCCAGAGGCGGCAACGTCTCGCATATGGCGAGCGTCGCAAGCTTCTTCATCAGCCGGATCGATGCGATGATCGATCCGAAGATCCAGGCCAAGGCCGCAGCGGCGTCCGCGGCCGACGAAAGGACTCGGCTCGAAAGCTTGCTCGGCAAAGTCGCGATCGCCAATGCCAAGCGCACCTACAAGCGCTACAAGGAAATCTTTTCCGGCGACCGCTGGGCCAAGCTGGCCAGTCAAGGCGCCAGGACGCAGCGCCTGCTGTGGGCAAGCACCGGGGCCAAGAACAAGGCCTATAGCGACGTGCTCTACGTCGAGGAGCTGATCGGCCCCGACACCGTCAACACCATGCCGCCCGGCACGATGGATGCGTTCCGCGATCACGGCAAGGTGACCCCCTCGATCGAGCACGACATCGAGGGGGCGGAGCGGGTCATGAGCGCGCTCGAGTCGGCCGGCATCTCCATGACCCAAGTGGCCGACGCGCTCGTCCGCGACGGTTTACGGCTGTTCGCGGATGCCGCCGACAAGGTCCTC
>JBBPYT010000450.1:0-11335 GCA_038199665.1 Hyphomicrobiales bacterium | reverse complement strand
TAGTCAGCGCGCCACAGTTCCATCCTTGAGTAGAGCGAAGGAGCTCCACGACGCTGCCGAATCCTCCGGAGGAGATATTGCGGTTGCAGTAACAGCAGCACGCACCGGCGATTCCGTCTGAGTGGCTCATCATGCCGGTGTCGAAATAGGAGCAGGTCGCACGACTGCGCCCGCGGTGGGCTTGAGAGCGATGTCGTTTCCCGCACTTACGATCGAGCGGGATCGGCTCCTCCCTCGTATTTCGTATTGTGAAAGCCCGCGCTGATCAGCATCCGGTAGACTGCGATGCCAAGAAGCACGAGGGGTGCGAGCTCAATTGCCAGCATAATAGTTGAGGCGTTCATAGGATCGCTCCGTTATGTGCAGGGCGTTTCCCAAATTCGCCCCACTTCACCCGTTCTGTCGTCCGAACGGGGCGGGAGGTTCACGCGAATCAACTGTAACAAAAAGCACGTCACGCCGCTGTGTGATGCGGGGCACACTGCGCACTAGACGGCTGCTGACGGCTTTCGTCCTTGACGGTGTGCCATTACCGACACAGCTGCGATGGCGCATTAGGGAGCCCGCGAGGCGCGACGACTCGCTGAAAGCGGCACGGCTACCCCGGCGATCGCAGTTGGGACTTCTTCGCTTCGATTGGTGCGTCGACAGCGTCGTGCAGAACCAGGACATCCTGAGAGCGCCGGCGACCCCGTAGCTTGTGGCGAGCAAGGGGTCACGACTTCGAGGTTTCGGTTGCCATCGGGGTAACCTCACGGGGAGATCCAGCGCAGATCGACCGCGAGCGCTCCGGCGATCGCGGCCAAGGTTTCTGGCGTCCCGCCTTCCTGCCGCTTTCGAGGTCGCTGATATAGCTTTGAGCGATACCGGCGGACGATGCCAGGTCCACTTGCGTCTTGCCGCGCCATTTCCGGAGCGCCTTCAGCAAAGAGTCGCCGTGCAGCATCATCCGGGGCTCAGTGGGCGACGTTTTTTCTGATCCTGCGAATGCCGATGGCCGCCAGCGCAGCAACCACCACAATGCTGACGCCGGTCACAAGATCGGTGTTCAGTTCGACGCCGCTCGCCTTGAGCCCCTTGGCCGCGTAGCCGATCAGGCCGACGATGTAATAGGTGATGGCGGCGACCGAGAGGCCTTCGACGGTTTCCTGCAGCCGCAGCGCTATCTTGGCCCTGCGATCCATCGACTCGAGCACGGCCTGATTCTGGCGTTCGCGAGAAATGTTGACACGGGTGGAGAGCATCTGAGTGGCGCGGGCAACCCGCAGCGACAGCGCTTCCTGGCGCGCCGCCACCGACCGGCAGGTATTCATGGCCGGTGCCAGGCGACGTTCGATGAATTCGCGAAAAGTCTGCAGACCCTGTATCCGCTCCTCGCGCAACTCCTCGGCCCGCGCATGGACGAGGTCGTAATAGGCTGCGGCGGCGCCAAAACGGTAAAGATTGCGCGATTGATGGCTGTCGATTTCCGCCGCGAGCCGCGCCAGCCGGTCTAGCAGCACGGGTTCGTCGGCCTCGTTGGCACCCACAAGCGCGGTCGTGACCTCGACGAGCTGCTGCTCGCAGCTCTTCAGAAACGGCGTCAGAGCCTTGGCGGCCGGGAGCGCCATCATGGATAGGATCCGATAGGTGTCGATCTCCAGAATGCGCTGGATGAGGCGCCCGGCCTGCCGCGGCGTCAATCGCTCGTCCTGCACCAGCACGCGGCTGAAACCGTCCTGATGGATGCGGAAATCGGTGACCGCCTTGGCGCCGCCGCCGGCGACCGCCGAGCCAATCAGCACATTGCCAGCGAACAGCTCCGTCGCAATACGCTCGTCAGCGGGATCGAGGTCTCCCGCCGGCACCAGCGCCACGTGGGTCGCCACAATCACCGTTCCCGAAAGGCCGGCGAGCCAGTCCTCGGGCACACGCCTGATCGCGGGTTCGGCAAAAGGATCGGCATCCGCGCCTGGAACGATGAACAGGTAGCGAACGAATTCCGTGTGCCGCTCCCATTTGACCCGAAACGGTCCCAGATCGGCGCTGAAATGATTCGTACAGGCGGCCGGCGGTTGAACACCGAACCTCACGGCGAGCGCCACCACATCGCGCCATTGCTGCTCGCCCAGCGGCGAATCCGACCAGATCGCGATATAGGACCCTCGGAGCGGCGGATCGAGGGGTTCCGGCGGCCGGGCATGCGCTTCGTCGTTCAGTTCGAACCGTTGCAGATGGCTCGGGGGCATGATCATGCGGGAACACCCTGAAGCGAAGCCTGGATCTTAGCATAGGTTTCGGAAACCAAGTGTCCCCGGCGAGTTCACCGGCGCCTCATCTGCCCTCGCATCATCGGCAGAGGGCAAAGAGGCTGAGGCACTCAGGCTGAACGACCCTCAGTTCCCGAAGAACAGCTGTACCAGGAGCGGCATGTCGCGGATGATGGTCCTGATGCTGCTGCGACGCAGCAGGCACCAAACGAGAAGGCGCCGCCGCGTCTCGCCGCTTTTTTATGAAAATCCCGACATCAAGAATTTCAAGACCATGGTGGTCATGGACCGGATCAAGGTCGGCTTTCAATCTGCCGATCAGCGCCGACGAAGATCGACCATGCTCACTTTGAAATGTGACAATCACCGGGATGGAAAAATAAGCGGGCAACGCGACTGTTTTGGAGGTGGAACCCCTATTCCGCGGCGGCGGGCTCCGCTCCGTGTATCGGGAGGGAATGCACCTTTGGCGCGGGCCGGAACCGCAGGACGAGGAGGCGGATGGCCACGTAGAACACCGGGGTCAGGAACAGGCCGAAGAACGTCACGCCCAGCATGCCGAAGAACACCGCCGTTCCCAGGGCTTGCCGCATCTCCGCCCCTGGGCCCGTCGCAATGGCCAGCGGGACCACACCCAGGATGAACGCAAAGGCCGTCATCAGGATGGGGCGCAGACGCAGGCGGCAGGCCTCGATGACGGCCGCGATCGGACCCTTACCGTCGCGTTCCTCGGCCTCGCGGGCGAATTCGACGATTAGGATGGCGTTCTTGGCAGCGAGACCGACCAGCACGACGAGGCCGATCTGGGTCAGGATGTTGTCGTCCATGCCGCGCCACATCACTCCGAGAAGGGCAGACAACACGCTCATCGGCACAATGAGGATGATGGCCAGCGGCAACGACCAGCTTTCATATTGGGCCGCGAGGACAAGGAACACGAACAGGACCGACAGGGCGAAAATGAAGATGGCCGTGTTTTTGGTGGAGCGCTCCTGATATGCGAGTTCGGTCCACTGGGTGCTCATGCCGGCCGGCAGGGTCTCGGTGGCCAGCTGCTCCATGATGTCGAGCGCCTGGCCCGACGACACGCCGGGGGCCGGGCCGCCCTGCAGCGGCACGGAGGTATACATGTTGTAGCGCTGGATCAGATCGGCCCCGCTGACGAGGCGGATGTCGACCAGTGTGCCCAGCGGCACCAGAGCGCCCGTTGCGGACCGTACCCGAAGGCTGTTGATGTCGTTTTCGTCGAGCCTGAACTGCTGGTCGGCTTGAGCGCGCACTTGGTAGACCCGCCCGAAGGCATTGAAGTCGTTCACATATGCCGTGCCAAGATTAAACTGCAGTGTTTCGAAGATATTCGAGATCGGCACATTGAGGACCTGCGCCTTCTGCCGGTCGATCGCCAGGTAGATCTGCGGCGAGCCGTTCGAGAAGGTCGTGAAGACACCGGCGAGCTTGGGATTCTGCCGTGCCTTACCCATCAGTTCGATCGTCGACGCGAGAACACGGTTCACATCGGCGCCGATCCGCTCCTGCACCTGCATCTTGAAGCCGCCGGTGCTTCCGATGCCGCGAACGGGCGGCGGCGCGATCGCGATGATGAACGCCTCCTGGATCTGCTGCATGCGGCCGAACAAGTCCTTGATGATCGAATCTCCCGTTTGCCCGGCTTTAAGTCTTTCCTCGTAGGGTTTGAACGTCACGAAAACGGCGGCCGCATTGGTCGCGTTGGTGAAGGTCGCACCCGAGAATCCGGCAAAGGCGACGGCATTCAATGCTCCCGGCGTTTCCCGCGCGATTTCGGAGACGCGGCGTGTGACCGCGTCGGTCCGCGACAGCGACGCGCCGTCGGGCAATTGCACCACGACGATCGCATAGCCCTGGTCGAGAGAGGGAATGAACCCCTGTGGCACGTGACCCGATACCCAGACGGTCGCGGCCAGCAGCCCCGCATAGATCGGCAGCACCAGTAGCTTGCGCCGCACCACCACACCCACGGTCGCCGCATAACCATGCGAGGTGTGGTCGAATCCGCGATTGAAACCGTTGGCGAGCCAGCCGAAGAACCGGCCGACCGGGCTGCGCGGCCGTGCTTCCCCATCATGTCTTTTCAGCAGAATGGCAGCCAGCGCGGGAGACAGCGTCAGCGAGACGAAGACCGAGATGAGCGTGGAAACCGCGATCGTGAGCGCGAATTGTCGGTAGAACTGTCCGGTAATGCCCGGGATGAAGGCGGTGGGCACGAACACGGCAACGAGAACAAGGGCGATGGCCAACACCGCACCGCCCACCTCATCCATGGTCTTGTGCGCGGCCTCCCTGGGCGCGAGGCCATCCGTGATGTTCCGTTCGATGTTCTCGACGACGACGATCGCGTCGTCGACTACGATGCCGATGGCCAGGACCAAGCCGAAGAGCGTCAAGTTGTTGAGCGAGAAGCCGAGGACCGACAGGGCGGCAAACGTGCCGATCAGCGATACGGGGATCGCGACGATCGGGATGATCGCCGTCCGCCAGCTTTGCAGAAAGATGATAACGACGAGAACAACGAGGCCGACCGCCTCGAACAAGGTCTTATAGACCTCCCGGACGGATTCGCGGATGAAGTCCGTCGGATTGTAGACGATGGTGTAGTCGAGACCGGGCGGAAAGTTCTGCTTCAGCCCGTTCATCGTGTTGATGATCTGCGATGCCGCGTCGAGCGCGTTGGTGCCTGGGCGCTGGAAGATCGCCAAGGCGACTGCAGGTTTTCCATTGAGATAGGAGTTCGTGAAATAGTCTTGCGCGCCAAGTTCAACGCGCGCGACGTCCTGCACACGCACGAGCCGGCCATCTGGAGTCGACCGGACGATGATGCCTTTGAACTGACGAGGATCGTCGAACCGCCCCTGTGTCGTGACGGTGAACTGGAAGGCGCTCCCCTTGCCGACGGGCTCCTGACCGAGCGCGCCGCCCGAAACCTGGACATTCTGTTCCTGGATGGCTCGGACGACATCGCCCGAGGTCATGCCGAACGCGGAAAGCTTGTCCGGGTCGAGCCAGATGCGCAACGAATATTGACGTTCGCCGAAAATGGTCAGGTCACCGACGCCGTCGAGCCGCAACAGTTCGTCGCGTACATTGTTGCGCGCGTAATTGGAGACATAGAGCTGGTCGAAAGTGTTGTCCGGCGACAGCATATGCACGACCATCATCAAGTCGGGCGAGGACTTTATGGTCGTGACGCCGAGGCGGCGAACGTCTTCGGGCAATCGCGGCGTGGCGATCGCGACCCGGTTCTGGACCAACACTTGCGCCGTATCGAGATTCGTGCCGAGCTTGAACGTGACCGTGATCGACACATTGCCGTTGCCCGTCGAATAGGACGACATGTAGATCATGTTCTCGACGCCGTTGATCTCCTGCTCGATAGGCGTCGCCACGGTTGCTGCAACCGTCTTGGCGTCGGCCCCGGGATAGCTCGCCCGAACCACGATGGTCGGGGGAGCGATTTCCGGATATTGGGCGACAGGCAGGCCGAGGTAAGCGACGGCGCCGACGATGACGAGAACGATAGCCAGCACCGTCGCGAAGATGGGTCGTTCGATAAAGACGTGCGAGAATCGCATCGCTTGCCCCTACCCGCCAGATGGTCCGCGCGAGGGCGGCAGCTCCGTCATTTTCGGCTGCACCTCGACGCCCGGCCGCACGCGCATGAGCCCGTTGATGACGATGGTCTCATCACCCTTGAGGCCTTCCCGGATCACGCGATAGCCGTCGATCCGTGGACCTGGTCGCACGACTTTGGCGGCCACCTTATTGTCCGGGCCGACCACGTAGACGATCCGTCGATCCTGATCCGTGCCGAGGGCTTCGTCGGGCACGAGCACCCCCTTGTACGGCTGCGATCCCGCGATGCTGATGCGGCCGAACAATCCGGGCGTGAGCGACAGGTCCTTGTTGTCAAAGACCGCCCGCCCCCGCATCGTGCCACTGGCCTGATCGAGCCGGATATCGACGAAGTCGATATGTCCTTTATGACTTGGCTCAGTCTCGTCGGTCAGGGCGACGGTCACCTCCCGCGAGCCGGCCTTGGCTGGGTCGGATCCTGGAATGAGATCGCGCAGATAATCGAGGAACGACCGCTCATCCGCGTCGAAATAGAACTGAATCGGATCAAGCGACACGATCGTGCTGAGGAGCGTCTCGTTCGCGTTGATCAGGTTGCCGACGGACACGAGCCGGCGCGAGATGCGGCCGGAGATCGGCGCACGAATTTCCGTGAACTCGATATCGAGCTTGGCCCGGCTAAGCGCGGCCTGCGCACGGTCCAGGGTCGCGCGAGCGGCAAGCGCCGCTTGCCGGCGCTGATCGGCATTCTGCTCCGTAATGTTGCCCGATTTGCGCAAGGAATCCGCCCGTTCCAGATCGCCGGAGGCGAAATCCAGGCCGGCTTTTGCCGACGCGACACTGGCTGTGGCATCAGCGAGCGCATCACGATAAGGCCGCTGGTCGATGGTGAACAGGAGGTCGCCTTGCTTGACCAGAGCGCCATCGTCGAAATGCACCATGTCGAGATAGCCCGATACCCGGGCACGGAGATCGACCGTATCGACCGCGTCGAAGCGGCCGATGAAGTCATCCCGTTCGACGATGTCCTTGACCACTGGTTTTGCGACCGAGACAGGCGGCGGCGGTGCGTTCTGTGCCGCGGCCGCAACTGCCTGCAGCAGAGCTGCCGCGAACGGAACCCAAGCCAATCGCGCGATCCCATACCGTCGTCTCGGGTGTGTACTGCTCGTTCTCGCCGCGTTGGCTATCACGATCCCGCTCCGCTATTGTTCCGCCAGGCTCAAAGCACGACTGAGATCGATGTCTGATGTGCCGACGTGCGCCTGGTTAAAATCGAACGTCGCATCCGCTACAAGGCCCCGATTTGTTTCGGTGAGCCAACCCGGATCATGACGTTGTGACAAACGAGATCGGCGTTGATTCGACTTGCTGCGTGGTGGCCGAGCCGTGCGCGCCGCCATTATAGATCTTCAAGAACGTCGATCAGTATGCGACGGCATCCGCGAGGGTGCCATAGACAATCGGTCGCAGGTCTCCAAAGATCTCATGATGCCCTCTACGCAACCGGGCGGGGGATGATTGTGTTCGGGGCTTGCGCGCCTCGCTCATGCCGCGAGTGCAAGGTCTAAACGGTGGGATCATTGGATGGCGCCCTCATGGGCCGAACAGCGCCCATTCGGTGTAAGCAAGATCACCCTGTCGGGGCGCCTCTGGACCACGGAAATATTTCGGACTCAAGGATTTGCCAAAATGCCCGACGAGGCCGCTCTCCGGACCGCTGCCGTCGTGCGCGACGACCAGGATTCCACGTCGCAGAAGGAGGCGTCCGATCGGCCCCGCGAAGCGGACGTAATCCGCGATGTCGCGGCAATAGATCAGCTGACGGATCGGCAGGGATACAAGTCCTAAACGGATGTGGTCCGACATAAACACGAAAGGGTGCAGCCCATCGGACGCCTCGGCCACCAGGCTGAGGCAGCCCATGCCGGCATGCTCGACCAGGAGATTGCGCTCCGGCATGGAAGCGAAGCGGCCGGCCACAAGATTTGACCGGACCTGATGCAGGCGGCAGCCCGCAACGGTGCCGTTCAGGGCCGGTATCGACAAGAATTGGCCCGACGCATAACGCCGAAACCCTTGCGCCTCAATGGTCGCCCAAGTCTGCGGGTCCGGGGAAATATTGAAGTAAGTGACGTGCTTGTGCTTGAGCGCGAAGAAGATCAGGAGCGACGCATGGCTCCTGAACTCGGGATCGACATACCAGCTGGAAAGATTGCAGCGTATCCTGCTCTCTCCTCTGGATTCGAAGCTCGCATAGAAAAGCAGGATGACCCCGACCGGGACCGCATCGCTTTCCAGCATGAAGCCGTAGCGGGGGACATCCGCGGGCAGCACGCGCTTCGCCTGGCGTTCGAACCCGTTCAACCAATATCGGCGGGTTCGGCCCGCAAAGCCCTGCAGCAACAGGCCGACGACCGCTTCGATGTCGGCTTCGCCGATCTGACGACAACGAACCCTGGGTTGCGAAGCGGCGTCGTCATTGTTCATGCAAGTTGGGGCGATTGTCGGTTTCGAAACACATTCTGGCATTGCATTCTTCAACGACCTGTTCACGGTGTATCGGCGCGGCACAGTTCTGGGCGGGTGACTTGCGGCCACCAATTAGCGGCCTGCGTCATTGTTTCAAAGCTCGATGATTGGCACCCCTTTCAATGAGATATTTGGTGTTGTGGAATCCCGCACTGAGCAACATCCGGTAGATGGCGATGCCGAGAAGCACGAACGGCACGACCTCGAGCGCCAGTTCGATCGTCGAGGCGTTCATAAGGGTTTCTCCGTGATGAGCCACAGAATGCGCAAGATGCGCCGTGGCGGGTTATGCCCGGTATGGAGGAGGTAGAGACGGGCGGCCTCGCGATAGCGGGCCCGATGCACTGCGACGCTCATGGTCAGGTGCTCCAAATCTGGATGCTGTGCGGTGAGAGCGCAAAAACCGGGCCATCTCTCGAACGCTTCGCCGGCTGAGGCTGCGACGGCTCCTCTCGATAATGGCGGCCGAGCGGATCAGCCGGCTTGCCACCCCGCCGATCCGCCGACCAGCAAGAGGCAGCTGCGCCATAGCAGCCGCGGCTTCGCGGTGCCGTCATTGATTCGTCGGCATTACCTGCACGGCAGGGGGCCTGGGTAACCCAAGCGGTTCCTGAGGTGTTTCAGCACAAGCAGGCGAGCGAGCGCTCCACGTAAACCCTTCAGGTTCCCTGGGCTGCTTTCCCACCCCTCATATTGAGCTGCTTTCGCAGCGCTCGGCCGCGCACGGTTTTTCGCAGCGGAAAAACCCCTCCCCCCGGAGATTTCCCCTCCGCCAACCCCTATGGCTCGCCGAGTTCAACCGCGGATGCCGATCCCAAGCGGGGAGGCGTTACGCCAGCTTGAGCCATCGCAGGAAGCCGTTGCTCGGCCGCCGGGCGACCGGAGCCGCGATGGCCAAGCGCTCGGCCTGGGCGGCCCATCTATCCCGGTCATGCCGCAGTTCGTCCGCCCGCCGCTTCTCGGCGTCGAGAATGGTCCGAAGGGACTCCCCTTCGCTTTCAAGCCTAGCGTTGCGGATCCGGATCTCTACGATTTCGGCCGGCCAATGGCCCGGTGCGTCTTGTCCCGCGCTACGGTCCCCGTTGCGGTTCATCGCAACGTCGGCCGGTTTCGGAGCATAGACTCTAAAAAGCTCCGCAGGATCGATGGCATACCCGCCGTCGTCATTGCGCGCTGCCGACAGTCGACCAGCTTGGATCGCTCTAAGGATCGTTGATTTGCTTGTCCCGGCCTGTTGCGCGGCCTCTCGCAGGCTGAACGTCGCCATGGTGTGTCCCGTTTCCTGAAATGGCTCAAGAAACATTGCGCCTGTATGGTTAACAATTCGTTGTCTGCCTGCGGGATGCCTGCAGCGCCGTGGCCGAGGACTGCGCGGCCGAAGCGGCGCAGCGCGGGCGATCGCGGTCAACCGGGCGATGGGCGTGGAATGCGGGGGGCCGCGGGCACAGCCATTAACACCCAATAAGGACAAGGATCGCGTCAGGAGAAAGATGGCTTACGGCTACGTCGAACGACGGATTGACGATTTCCAACAATCGGGACGCAATGTCGCCATGTTTTTGTTCTTCCGCCGCCGATCACCTCAAGCTGCCGTCGCCCGCGATGCCGACCATTTGATGATGGCTTACGGTGAAGGCGCATACAAAATGGCTGGCGCGATGTCGTGGCGCGAGGACACGGGATTGCTTCACCAAGAGCAGCAGGGCCACTGGCACAGGGTTCAGCTCGAGATCGGCCGACGCGTTAAAAGCACAGGTGCCGATCGTGCGTCGGCCGAGCTTGAGCCGAGCCTCACATAGATGCCGGGATTGAACGCGTCGGCAGCGCGAGCCGACCAATCAGCAGCCGATGCAGATGTTCATGTCGTGTTTCAATTTACGCTCTTCGGCGAGGTCTTTTGCTGTTGGTTTGGGCAATTGGCCCATGCCGACCGGCGGTGACACCTTATCCCCGGTGGGTGTGGCGGCGGCTCCTGTAGCGGCTGCGCCCGGCAGTGCTCGGCTCTCCGCTCGGCAAGCCGCTATGAAAGCCGACTTCTTCTGAACGCCTTGGATTGCAGCCTTATTGGCCGCGTATTCGACATTGCACTGTTTGACAGTCTTGGCCGAGGCCGGCGTGAACGCCAGAGCGAGCGTGACCGCGAGCGTGGTTCCGAGTAGGACTTGCCGCATCGATTCTCCCCCGAATTTAACTGCGCCGTTATTTGCCTAACACGCCGCGGACCAAGTTCGCGGCCGCACGGCAGGCGCTTCAGCGTACGACAGACATTCTCCGTCTCAAGATGCAGGGTCTCACAGGGATTCTTCCGATGGCGGGCCTGCTGCGCGGCCTTAGCGGCAGCCATGAATGCGCTCTTGCCGCGCGATGTCTGCAATGATCCGACGTTGTTGCTCGGAAAGCGGCACCTCGTTGACGTCGTCGTATTGGCAGCCAGCATTTCCGAAGGCCTGAATGCCGCGGGCGGTATGGAAGCAATAGCCGCCTGCTTTGTAGATCTCGTTTCGTGCATACCATGAACTGTCGCAGCTCTCGGCATATGCGCCGGCCGACGAAAGGGTCAGAAGCGCAATCGCCGCGATTGCAAGGCGTGCCATGCCGTTCGCTTTCACAACGCTTCCCCCTCCTATTGCGTTCATTCAACCTAGCCGCTTTGCGCCGGGCGGCAAGCGAAACCGCACCGCGTCAAAGGGCCTGTTCCAGGAGCACACGGGCTTTCGGGGCGAAACGCGAAAGTGCGCCACGCCCCGAGATGACGCTCGGTCAGGCGCTCAGTCGCAAACGCGCACGCGGCGGATGTACTCGTTGCCGTCCTCGTCGACCATGCTGCGACGGGTGATGTAGCAGTCCTCGTCCGCGGCGGCGGCCGCCCCGGCGGCGATGACACCGAGCGCGAGGCCGCCGGCGAGCGCTGCTGCGCCGTAACCATAGCCGCCGAATTTCGGGCC
>JBBPYT010000449.1:0-6448 GCA_038199665.1 Hyphomicrobiales bacterium | reverse complement strand
TCGTTTCAGATGCGCGGTTTATTCGCTTGCTGCCCCCGATATCTTCGGCATAGACTTAGGGTCGAAAGTCGCTCGCCGACAAAGCGTCACACAAGATGCCGGTCGCAAGCGTCCAGGGAGGAAGAGGCGTTGCATTCGGCCCATCGCACCATGGCGCTTCCAATGGGGTCCGACGAAAGCCTTGCATCCGGCGGCCGCCGCTCCGGTGCGGAGCCTTCCGTCACGGGGGGGATCGCCGCTTGAGCTTCGTTCTCGACCATGTCGGGCTCAGAGTCGGCGAGGACGCCCTCGTTAGCGACGTTTCCTTGACCCTGGACCCCGGCGCGATGAACGTGCTGCTCGGTCCGACGCTATCGGGCAAGACCACTTTGATGCGCCTCATGGCAGGGCTCGACCGGCCGACGAGCGGCCGCATCATCGAGGATGGAGAGGATGTCACCGGCAAGTCGGTTCGCAAGCGCTCGGTCGCGATGGTTTACCAGCAATTCATCAATTATCCGACCCTGACGGTGTTCGAAAACATCGCGTCGCCCTTGCGCGTCAAGGGCGCGCCGCGCGTCGAGGTCGATAAACGCGTGCGGGCCGCGGCCGATATGCTCCGGCTCGGGCCTTTTCTCGACCGCACGCCGCTCCAGCTCTCGGGCGGGCAGCAGCAGCGTTGCGCCATTGCGCGCGCGATGGTCAAGGGCGCCGATCTCGTGCTGTTGGACGAACCGCTTGCCAATCTCGACTACAAACTGCGCGAAGAATTACGGGAAGAACTGCCCCGGATTTTCGCCGAAACCGGCGCGGTCTTCGTTTACGCCACGACGGAGCCGATGGAAGCGCTCCTGCTGGGCGGCAACACCGCCTGCCTCGGGGAAGGACGTCTGCTCCAGTTCGGCTCCACCCCCGAAGTTTACCGGCGCCCGGTCGACATCCGGGCGGCCGAGACCTTCTCCGATCCGCCTTTGAACGTGGTGTCGGTGGTAAAGTCCGGGCGCCTGATCCGCCTGGAAGGTGGGGAGCCGGGATCCGCCTCCGGGGTGCTCGCGCGGCTGCCCGACGGGTCATATCGGATCGGCGTGCGCGCCCACGACGTCCGCCTCAGTCCCACCTTCGCCGAGGATCTCACGATTCGAGGCACCGTCGACGTGACCGAAATCACGGGTTCGGAAAGCTACGTCCATTTCCATTCCGGGGACCTGCGTTGGGTGGCGCTCGCTCCGGGCGTCAACGAGATTGAGCCGGGTACTCCCATAGCCGTCTATATGGACCCGGCGCGCCTTCTCGTCTTCGCGGAGGACGGCCGCTTGGCGGCTGCACCCGACGAATGTTTGGCCGCTTGAGGGGGCGCCGGTGGCTCGCATCGACCTCGTCGAACTCGCACATTCCTACAAGCCCAACCCGCGGTCCGAGGCAGACTACGCGCTCCAGCCCATGACGATGACGTGGCGCCAGGGCGGCGCCTACGCGCTGCTCGGTCCATCGGGCTGCGGCAAAACAACCTTGCTGAACATCATCTCGGGGCTCGTGGTGCCCTCACATGGCTCCGTGCATTTCGATGACAAGGACGTGACCCGCCTGCCGACCGAGCGGCGAAACATCGCGCAGGTGTTCCAGTTTCCGGTCATTTACGACACCATGTCGGTATTCGATAATCTCGCTTTCCCGCTGCGCAACCGCGGGATGGCGAGGCCCGCGGTCGAGGCGCGCGTCCGGGAGATCGCCCACCTTCTCGACCTCGGGTCCGACCTCGGGCGCCGCGCTCGCGGGCTGGGGGCTGATGCCAAGCAAAAGGTCTCCCTCGGCCGCGGCCTCGTCCGTGCCGACGTCGCGGCGGTGCTATTTGACGAGCCGCTGACCGTGATCGATCCAGCCCTCAAGTGGGAGTTGCGGTCGAAGCTGAAGGCGCTGCACCGCCGGCTCGACATAACGATGATCTACGTCACCCACGACCAGACGGAAGCGCTTACCTTTGCCGACACCGTTGTGGTCATGCATGACGGCGGCATCGTCCAGTCGGGCCGTCCGGACGAATTGTTCGATCGCCCCGAACATACCTTCGTCGGCCACTTCATCGGCTCGCCCGGCATGAACGTCATGCCAGCCGAGGTCTCCGGCGGCACGGCCCGGGTGGACGGCCATCCTATCGAATTGGCGGGCCGGTTCGACCGCTTGCCGACCGGCGCACGGATCGAGATCGGGGTACGCCCCGAATATACGCGGCTCGCCGGCGCCGGCCAAGGCGTGCCGGTGAAGGTCGAGCGAATCGACGACCTCGGGCGGATTCGCTTCGCCAGGATCCGGCTCGGGGCTTTGCGCTTGGCGGCCTTTGTCCCGCCGGGGGTCGCGCCCGAGGGCGACGCGGCGGGCGTCGTCTTCGATCCGGCGCAGATCCACGTCTACGCTGACAGCCGTCGGGTGGGATGACCATGGTAAAGCCGCTCGACAACAAGGCTTGGTGGCTGGTCCTGCCGGTCTTCCTGCTGGTCGCCTTCAACGCGATCGTGCCGATGATGACGGTCGTCAACTATTCGGTGCAGGACACCTTCGGCAACAACCAGTTCTTCTGGAACGGAGTAGGCTGGTACACCGAACTGCTCGATCCTTCGACCGAACTCGGCGGCCGCTTCTACGATAGCCTGGGCCGCAACGCCCTTTTCTCAAGCATCATTCTGGCGATCGAGATTCCGCTCGGGATTCTGGTCGCGCTCTGTATGCCGAAGAAGGGCTGGCCCGTCGCCTTCACGCTCGTCGTGCTGGCGCTGCCGCTGCTCGTGCCGTGGAACGTGGTCGGCACGATCTGGCAAATCTTCGCCCGCACCGACATCGGCTTGCTTGGTCACACGCTGTTCGGACTCGGCATCGACTACAATTATACGCAGGACGTGTTTTCGGCCTGGGCCACTGTCATCGCCATGGACGTGTGGCACTGGACGAGTCTCGTGGCCCTGCTCTGCTACGCCGGCCTCAAGTCGATCCCCGACGCCTTCTACCAGGCGGCCAAGATCGACGGCGCTGGCCGCTGGGCAGTGTTTCGGACGATCGAATTGCCCAAGATGGGCCGTGTGCTGCTCATCGCCGTGCTGCTGCGGTTCATGGATAGTTTCATGATCTACACCGAGCCGTTCGTTGTCACGGGAGGCGGTCCGGGCAATTCGACGACGGTTCTGTCGATCGACCTCGTGAAGATCGCACTCGGCCAGTTCGACCTCGGCAAGGCCGCCGCCATGTCCATCGTCTACTATCTCATCATCCTGGTCGTCTGCTGGGTTTACTACACCGTGATGACCCAGGTCGACGACGAGAAGAGGAGCTGACGGTATGCGTGCGCGACACCTCGTTCTCTTCCTTTACATGCTCTTCCTGATGCTGCCCATCTATTGGCTGCTAAGCATGAGCCTGAAGTCAAATACGGAAATTCTTTCCAGATTTTCTTTGTGGCCGTTGGCGCCAACGCTCGAAAACTACAACGTCATCTTCACCGATCCCTCCTGGTACAACGGCTACATCAACAGCCTCATTTACGTCGTGATCAACACGATCATCTCGGTCACGGTCGCGCTGCCGGCAGCCTACGCCTTCTCGCGGTACAAATTCCTCGGCGACAAGCACTTGTTCTTCTGGCTGCTGACGAACCGCATGGCGCCCCCGGCCGTCTTCGCGCTGCCGTTCTTCAATCTTTATTCCGCCATCGGCCTGTTCAACACCCATTGGGCTGTCGCCCTGGCGCATTGCATTTTCAACGTCCCCTTGGCGGTGTGGATTCTTGAAGGCTTCATCTCCGGGGTGCCGCGCGAGATCGACGAGACGGCCTATATCGACGGCTATTCCTTCCCCAGATTCTTCGTGAAGATCTTTATCCCGCTGATCGCCAACGGCATCGGCGTCGCGGCCTTCTTCTGCTTCATGTTTTCATGGGTCGAACTCCTGCTGGCCCGTACCCTGACCAACAACATGCCGATCTCCTCGATCATGACGCGGACGGCCTCGGCGGCCGGCATGGATTGGGGCGTGCTTGCCGCGGCCGGCATCCTGACCCTCGTGCCTGGCGCGCTCGTGATCTGGTTCGTCCGCAACCACATCGCCAAAGGCTTCGCCCTCGGCCGCGTTTAGGACCGCCTTCGATGGAATTTGCTTGGATGGCCTGGACCTGGCAGACGGGGCTCTTCTTCGGGGCTATCCTGGCGGCGCTCATCGTTCTGACCGTCATGGCGCTCAGGATGCCGGAGGTCGAGCGCGTCGGTGCCTTGCGGATCCCGACGACCCGGGGCGACCGGTTCTTCATCGCGCTTCTCGGCGCGGCTTTCATCCACATCGCCTGGATCGCACTTTCGGGCGCCGATCTTTGGTGGGCTTCCCTGATTTCGCTCGGTTATGCTGCGGCGGTGTTCCGCTGGGTGTGACCGCGAATCGCGAGGCCGGCGGGGCGAGTGCCTCCCGTCGGCTTCGACACTACAACGGCGCTCGGCAAGGAAGGATAACGCCATGAAACGATCTATCGGCGTTTCGATGACGGCGATCGCCCTCGTTATGATGACGGGTGCGGCCCGCGCCGACATGGACGCGGCCAAGAAGTGGATCGACAACGAGTTTCAGCCCTCGACCCTTTCCAAGGACGATCAGCTCAAGGAGATGGGGTGGTTCGCGAAGGCGGCGGAGCCTTACAAGGGCATGGAGCTCAGCATCGTCTCCGAAACGCTGACGGTGCACGAATATGAATCCAAGGTCCTGACCAAGGCTTTCGAGGAGATCACCGGTATCAAGGTGAAGCACGACATCATCCAAGAGGGCGACGTCGTCGAGAAGCTGCAGACCGCGATGCAGTCCGGCAAGAGCGTCTATGACAGCTGGATCAACGATTCCGACTTCATCGGCACGCACCCCCGCTACAACCAGACCCTCAACCTGAGCGACTGGATGGCGGGCGACGGCAAGGACGTGACCGACCCGATGCTGGACGTGAAGGACTTCATTGGGACTTCGTTCACTACCTGGACGGACGGCAAGCTTTACCAATTGCCCGACCAGCAGTTCGCCAACCTCTATTGGTTCCGCTACGACTGGTTCACCCGGCCGGACATCAAAGAGAAGTTCAAGGCCAAGTACGGCTATGATCTCGGCGTCCCGGTCAACTGGTCGGCCTATGAGGACATAGCGGACTTCTTCACGAACGACGTGAAGGAGATCGACGGGGTCAAGGTTTATGGCCACATGGACTACGGCAAGAAGGACCCGTCACTCGGTTGGCGGTTCACGGACGCCTGGCTTTCCATGGCGGGCAACGGCGACAAGGGCATTCCGAATGGCCTGCCCGTCGACGAGTGGGGGATCCGCATGGAAGGTTGTCGGCCGACCGGCTCGTCGGTCGAGCGGGGTGGCGATACGAACGGCCCCGCAGCCGTCTATTCGATCGTGAAATACCTCGATTGGCTGAAAAAATACGCGCCGCCCCAGGCCCAGGGTATGACCTTCTCCGAAGCCGGCCCGGTCCCGGCCCAAGGGAATATCGCGCAGCAGATCTTCTGGTATACCGCGTTCACGGCCGACATGGTCAAGCCCGGCCTGCCGGTCATGAATACGGATGGCACGCCCAAGTGGCGCATGGCCCCGAGCCCGCACGGTGCGTATTGGAAAGAGGGCATGAAGCTCGGCTACCAGGACGTCGGCTCGCTGACGCTGCTCAAGGCAACCCCGCTCGAGCGCCGCAAGGCCGCTTGGCTGTATCAGCAGTTCATCGTGTCGAAGACCGTGTCGCTGAAGAAGAGCCACGTCGGTCTGACCTTCATTCGTGAATCGGACATCTGGGACAAGTCCTTCACGGAACGTGCTCCGAAGCTCGGCGGCCTGATCGAGTTCTACCGCTCGCCGGCGCGCGTGCAGTGGACTCCGACGGGCGTGAATGTTCCGGACTATCCGAAGCTCGCGCAGCTCTGGTGGCAGAACATCGGCGACGCGGCATCGGGTGCCAAGACCCCGCAGCAGGCGATGGACGCGCTCGCGGCCGCGCAGGATTCCGTGCTCGAGCGGCTCGAGAAGTCCGGCGTGCAGGGCGCTTGCGGACCCAAGCTCAACAAGAAGGAATCGGCCGAGTTCTGGTTCAACAAATCGGAGAAGGATGGCAACATCGCTCCGCAGCGAAAGCTGGCGAACGAGAAGCCCAAGCCCGAAACGATCGACTATGACACGCTGATCAAGAGCTGGCCGGCGACGCCTCCGAAGAAGAGCTGATCGCTCGCTTCCACAAAGGAAAGGCCGGAGCAATTCCGGCCTTTCCCCACTTTGGCTGGTTGCAGAAGCAGATCTTTCCCGATCCCTCGTCCTGCAATGTGCTGCCGTCTCGGCGGCAATTTGGAACGGTCTTTCCTAGCCCTCCTTTCGTTGAATGCCATGCCTGGACACATCCTCGTCATCGACCAAGGCACGACGTCGACCCGCGCCATCCTGTTCGACGCGTTTGCGGCGG
>JBBPYT010000448.1:0-9030 GCA_038199665.1 Hyphomicrobiales bacterium | reverse complement strand
GCCGGGAACGCCATCGCGTACGATTTCAGCACGCGCTTTCCTTCCAACGCCGCCCCAACCTTGGCGCTGTTGCTCACCGGCACGATCCCGCCCGTGCCTGAGGTCTTCGAGATGGGAGACCGCACGGCGATTCCGCCTTACAACTACCAGAACGCCCGCGTGGTGGTGCATGACATGGCGCCTATCGCCCGAGCGTCATGGCTGCGCGCCGTGTCGTCGCTGCCGAACTCTTTCGCGCATGAGTCCTATATCGACGAACTCGCCACCGCGGCAGGCGTCGATCCGATCGCATACCGCCTCCGCTATCTGAAAGATCCGCGTGCGGTCGATCTGATCCACGCCGTGGCGGAACGCGCCCGATGGGCGCCCCACAGCGTGCCGCGAACCCTTGCCCCGGAAGGCGAATCCTTGCGCGGCCGGGGCTTCGCGTATGCGGTTTACGTGCATGGAAAGTTTCCCGGGACCGCCGCCGCCTGCTCGGCATGGATTGCCGACGTTGCGGTCAACAAGACGACAGGCGATGTGGATGTGACCCGGATCGTCGTCGGGCAGGACGCCGGATTGATGATCAATCCCGCAGGGATCGAACATCAGATCCACGGCAATGTGATCCAATCGACAAGCCGCGCCCTCAAGGAGCAGGTCACCTTCGACCGCGGCGGGGTGACGAGCCGGGAATGGGGCGCCTACCCCATTTTGACCTTTGCGGAACTCCCCGCGATCGATGTGGTCATGATGCCACGTCCCGCCGATCCGCCCCTCGGGGTCGGCGAGGCGGCTTCCGTGCCGAGCGCGGCGGCCATCGCCAACGCCATTTTCGATGCGACCGGGGTTCGCTTCCGCGAGCCGCCTTTTACGCCAGATCGAGTGAGAGCGGCGCTGAACCCGCTTCCCTCGCCTCAGCCTGATCTCGGCAAGGCCAACAAAGTCGCGAGAACCGACGAGTCGGCCAAAGGGCGACGGAGTTGGCTCGGGCTCTTGGTGGCGGCGGCCGCCGGCGCCGTTGGCCTGGCGGCGGCTGTCCTGCCCGGGCGCCAGGGCTACGCACCGGTCGAGCGGCCCGACCCGTCCGTTTATTCCGCCGCGACGATCCAGCGTGGGCGCCTCGTCGCGGCAGTGGGCAATTGCGCCGGATGCCACAGGGGGCTGAACAACGCAACGCTGGAGGGCGGGTACCCGGTCCGCACGCCTTTCGGCATTGTTTACGCCACCAACATTACGCCCGACCCGGACACCGGAATCGGCGCCTGGTCTTATCCGGCCTTCGAACGCGCCATGCGGGAGGGGGTGAGTCGCGACGGCCACTACCTTTATCCGGCCCATCCCTACACCGGCTTTACCAAGGCCAACGACGCCGATCTGCAGGCCCTCTATGCCTATCTCATGGCGCAGACCGCGGTCGCGCATGCTCCGCCACCAACCACCCTCCGCTTCCCGTTCAACCTTCGTCAGGTCATGGCGGTATGGAATGCACTTTTTCTTCGCTTCGGGCCTTATGTGCCAGATCCCGCCAGGTCCACGCTGTGGAACCGCGGCGCTTATCTTGTCGAGGGTCTCGGCCATTGCAGCGCCTGCCACTCTCCGCGCAACGCTCTCGGCGCCGAGCGCGGCGGTTCGTTCCACCTGTCGGGAGCCTTTGCCGACGGCTGGGAGGCGCCGGCGCTGACGGCCGGATCGGCCGCGCCGATCCCATGGGCGGAAGATGAGGTGTTCGCCTATCTCTCCACCGGCTACTCGCGCCACCACGGCGTGGCGGCAGGGCCGATGGCGGCGGTGGTGTCGGAACTCGCCGTTCTGCCCGTGCCCGACCTTCGCGCCATGGCGAATTATCTCGCTTCCTTTCAGGCGAAAACGCCGTCCCCCTTGGAGCTTGAAGCTCTGGCTGCCGACCTGCAGGCAAGATCCAGCATGCACCTTGCTGGCGCCGCGACCGCTGGTGCACGGCTTTACGACGGAGCTTGCGCCATCTGCCACGAGGCGAACGGCCCTCCACTGTTCGGCGTGAGGCCGGCGCTCGCCTTCAACTCCAGCGTCCATAGCTCGCGGCCCGACAATCTCATCCAGGTCGTCCTGAACGGCATCATGGAGCCCGCCCATGCGGAGCTCGGGGCCATGCCGGGTTTTTCCCAAAGTTTCTCGGACGAACAAGTGGCGCATCTGATGCGCTACATTCGGGCGCGCTTCGCGCCGGACGAGCCCGCCTGGGCAGACCTCGAAAGCACCATCGCGCGGATCAGAAGCGAGGGTGTCCATCCGCCGCAATGAAGCACTGAAGGGCTAGGGACCGATGACACCGATTCATCTGGCAGACCAGGATGTGCTGATCGTCGTCGATGTGCAGGACGACTTTCTGCCTGGAGGCGCATTGGCGGTGCAGAACGGCGACGCGGTGATCGCTCCCATCAACCTGCTCGGTCAAAAATTCAAGCATATCGTCTTGACGCAGGACTGGCATACGCCCGGCCATGCGTCTTTTGCCTCGAGCCATCCCGGCAAGATGCCGTTCCAAACGACAAAGCTGTCCTACGGCGAGCAGGTGTTGTGGCCGGACCATTGCGTTCAAGGATCCCGTGGCGCGGCTCTATCGGACGGTCTGAACCTGTCCAAGGCCGAACTGATCGTTCGTAAGGGCTTTCATCCCGAGGTCGACAGCTATTCGGCCTTCATGGAAGCGGACCGAAGGACCGCGACAGGGCTCGGCGGATATCTGCATGGCCGCGGCTTCCGGCGGGTATTCGTCTGCGGACTTGCCACGGATTATTGCGTCGGCTGGACCGCCATGGATGCACGCGACCAGGGCTTCGACAGCTTTGTCGTCGAGGACGCCAGCCGGGGCATCGATCACGGCGGCAGCCTCGCAGCAGCATGGCGGGACATGGCGGCCGCGGGCGTGCAGCGCATCACGAGCGCCGCGTTCGCCTCGTCTCGATAGAGGGCGGTCTGGGGCAAGAAGGACCTCCCGGTGATGCAAGGACGACGACGCAGCCAGATCGGTCAATAATCGATCGCATCTTAACGTCAGGCAAGGCTCCGAACTCAGGTCGACGCCCCTCCCCCTACGGCCTGCTCCAACGCCGCTGGAACCCAGGTTCAGGATGGCCTCCTCGCTCAAAGCTGAACGCCCCGGGTCAGCGCACCGTCGACCACGAGGTTCGTGCCGGTGACAAAGCTCGCAGCCGGGCTCGCCAGAAACACGACCGCATTGGCCACCTCCTGGGGCGTGCCCATGCGGCCGGTAGGATTGAGGCCGAGCGCCGTCTTGTAAAGTTCGGGGTTGCCGTCTTTGATCTGGTGCCAGACCCCGCCTTCGAAATAGGTGTTGCCCGGCGACACGCTATTGGCTCGGATGTTTGATGCGGCCAAGTGGTAGGCAAGCCCCTGGGTGTAGTGAACCAGCGCCGCCTTGAATGCCCCGTAAGGCCCGGCCGCGAAATCGATCTCCCGCCCCGACACGCTGGATATGCTGACGATGGCGGCTGCCCGGCTTTGCCTGAGATGCGGCATGGCGGTATCGACCAGCCTGACGCAGCCCATCATGTCGACATCAAAGCTGCGCTTCCAATGTTCCTCGCCGGCGCCGATTGCGAGGGCGCTCACATTGGCCACCACGATATCAATGCCCCCGAGCGCCTGGGCCGAGGCATCGACCCAGGCCTTCAAGGCCACGCCGTCCCCAACGTCGCAGGGTTGCCCGAAAGCCCGCCCGCCTTGCCGTTCCAGCGCTGTCTGCGCCGTCGCGACCTCGTCCGCATGGCGGGCACAGAATGCGACCGCGGCGCCCTCGCGCACCAGAGTCTCCACAATGGCGCGGCCAATGCCCTTCGTTCCGCCTGTCACGACAGCCCGCAAGCGGTTCAACCCCAGATCCATGCCGTATTCCCCCTTGATTTTGAGTTGATTTCAGCACGGGACGGCACTCTTGCCAATCTGGCCTGCTGGAACGACGGCTCCTCAACGGAAGGCGTCGCTTCGGACCCCGGCGAAGACGGGTCAACTGCTTGTTGGCACGATATCACAGGCCAATCGCGATAGGACTGAGACAACACAGTTGGAAGAGTTTATCGTCACGTCAATTCCACAACCCAATGCTGGACCGAATAGATCTCTCTCCGAATTCCGTTTGGAACTATAGGCGACTCTTACGGCATCTCAGCATGTCCGAGCGATTACACTTTGAGCAGTTTGCCTCGCTGCGAGCGCTCAGGAGAATGTTTTTGCAAAGGCGGATCGGCGCTTGACATGAGTGAAGCGGCGGGTGACGTTGCGATGACGCCGGGCGATGAAGCCACTCTCAGCGGCGTATTCTCTTTATACCTCCGTCAAGGCAATGGTGCCCGTCAGCGATGTTGCGGGCTATTTGCGTTCGAGGGTCATATGAGATCGAAGGCTTTCGACATCGGCTTCCTGTTTTCCTGCACCGGCCCTTATCAGCTGGTGTCGCGGGCGATGTTGAACGGCGCGACGCTCGCGGCTGAGCAGGTGAACGCTTCCGCGCTTGCCGTCGAGGTCAATCCGTTGGTCAAGAACCCGGACGGGAACCTTGGGTCCTATCGGGGGCTGGCATCGGATATGCTGCAATCCGGCATCAAGCACGTTGTCGGCTGCTACACATCGCTATCGCGCAAAGAAGTTATCCCGTACTTCGAGAAATACGATGGACTTCTCTGGTACCCGTCCCACTACGAGGGGTTCGAAACGTCAGACAACGTGATCTACACCGGAGCGACCGCCAACCAGCATTTGCTGCCGCTGATCGATTACCTCCTCAAAAACCACGGCAAGAGAGCCTTCTGCATCGGCTCGAACTACATATGGGCATGGGAAAACAATCGAATCCTGCGGGAAGAAATCGTGGCCCAGGGGGGCTCGGTTGTTGGCGAGCGATATTTCGCGATCGGCGAGCGTGATTTCGCGCGCGTGATCGACGCCATCATGGCGGCCCGCCCCGACTTCATCTTCCTGACGCTGATCGGCACATCAGCCTACGGGTTCTTTCGCGACTTCCGCGCCGCTTGTCTGGCCCGCGGCATCGACCAGGCCGCCACCATGCCGATCGCGAGCTGCAGCTTGGCCGAGCCTGAACTCGAGGAAATAGGACCGCAAGCGGTCGAGGGTCACCTGAGTTCCAGCGTCTACTTCTCGTCGATCGACAGCCCGGAGAACCGGAGCTTCATATCGGCTTACGAAGCGCGGTTTCCGGACGGACCGACGGTATCGGCCGATGCGGAAGCGTCCTACGCCAGCGTCTGGCTGCTCGCCTTGGCCCTCGCGGCTGCCGGGGAGGACGGGCTCGCGGCCGTCAAGGCGGCACTCGGCCGGCAAAGATTCCGCGCACCGCAGGGCGAGATCCGGGTCGATGACCTGACCTGGCACTCCTATCTCACCCCGAGGATCGGCAGGTCGAACAAGCATGCCCGCTTCGACCTGATCAGCGAAGCCAGGCAGCCTGCCCAGCCAGACCCGTATTTGCTGCGTCACGCGCCGCGTTTCGAAGGCGCTCTGCCGCCGCGCCTGAGGGTGGTGTCATGACCGATCTCCGCCTGCTGCAGAATTTCAGCGGTTTCAGGGCGTTTCTCGTGGCGCCTCCGGCGATCGCAGCCGACACGCTCGGCTCGACGCTGAACCGCATCGGCGTCACGATGCAAACCGTGGACCAGGCCAAATGGCCCGGCATGTGCTCGACGCTCAATCCGGACGGCAACATCATCATCTTGGACGGCGACCTCAACGAGGCCGCCGGTTTGCCTTTGAGCGACATAGGGCGGCTGCCGCCCGCTCCGGTGATCGGCCTCCTCGGCGTTTCGGCTCCGAGCCGATTGAAGGCCCTGATGCGCCAGGGCGCAACATCCGTCCTGCACAAGCCCGTGCAAGGGTCGGCGGTTTTCACCGCACTTTTTATCGGGATCAATGAATTTCGGCGCCGCCGCTCGTTCGAGGCCCTGCTGAACCGGCAGGAACGTCGCCTGCGCGGCAGACGGGCGGTCATAAAAGCTGTCGTCCGGCTGATGCGGGAATTTCAGATCGACGATGACGAAGCGTTCGAACGCATCCGACGCGAAAGCATGGCCAGTCGCATGGCCCTTGAAGACATCTGCGAACGCCTGATGGCAGCACCCGCAGAGCACGACGAAGCGGAACCCATGTTGAACCGCCTTGCTGCCGGACCTGTTTGAGAGGGAGAGTGAACAATGATGACGAAGAACAGACTGATGACATCGGTCGCGGCAGGATTGGTAACGGCGCTTCTGGCCGGAGCCGCCGCCCATGCGGCATCGCCGATCAAGCTCGGCGTGCTGGAGGACCAGTCGGGCGATTTCGCACTGGCCACAATTGGCAAGGTGCACGGCATCCAGCTCGCCACCGACGAAATCAACAAGGCGGGCGGCATCGCGGGCCGCCCGATAGAACTCGTCATCTACGACACGCAGTCGGACAATACCCGCTACCAGGAATTCATGCGCCGCGTCTTGCAGCGCGACAAGGTGGATGTGGTCTTCGCCGGCTTCTCGAGCGCCTCGCGCGAAGCCTACCGGCCGATCGTCGATCAGCTCGACGGCTTCGCCTTCTACAACAATCAATATGAGGGCGGCGTCTGCGACGGCCACATGGTGGTGACCGGTGCGGTGCCGGAACAGCAATTCTCGACCCTGATTCCCTGGATGATGGAGAAATACGGCAAGCGGGTCTACACCATCGCGGCCGACTACAACTTCGGGCAGATCTCGGCCGAATGGGTGCGCCAGATCGTCAAGGAGAACGGCGGCGAGATGGTGGGCGAGGAATTCATCCCGCTCGGCGTGTCGCAATTCTCCCAGACCATCCAGAACATCCAGAAGGCGAAGCCGGACGTGCTCATGACCCTTCTGGTCGGCACCGCTCAGGCCTCCTATTACGAGCAGGCCGCGGCCGCCAATCTGAACATCCCGATGGGCAGCTCGGTCAATGTCGGCCAGGGCTACGAGCACAAGCGCTTCAAGCCGCCGAGCCTGTCGGGCATGCATGCGACCGTCAATTACATCGAGGAGGTCGACACGCCGGAGAGCAAGGCCTTCGTGAAGAAGTGGAAGGCCAAATTCCCGGACGAGCCCTACATCAACCAGGAGGCCGAGAACTCCTATCTTGCGGTCTACCTCTACAAAGAGATGGTGGAACGCGCCAACGGTTCGACGAAACGTGCCGACCTGCGGGCCGTCATCGCCAAGGGCGATGTGTGTTTCGATGCGCCCGAGGGCAAGGTTTGCATCGATCCGAAGAGCCAACACATGTCGCACACCATCTACATGGCTGAGGTCGGCAAGGATCACGCCGTCAGCTTTCCGAAGACCTGGACCGACATCAAGCCCTACTGGCTCGGGCAGGCCGGCTGCGATCTGACCAAGAAGGATCCGACGGCCCAATACACGCCGAGCAGCCCGCCGCCGAAGCCGTAAGGAGCGAAAAGTCCGGACGGTCGAGGGGTCGGCAAGCTCATCGGTCCGACGAGCGGTCCGCCTCCTCGTCTCCCTCGTTCGACCCTCGCGTTTGCTCCGCCGCGCCGCGAGGGCCCCCTTCTCCCGCCTCCGGGAGAAGGGTTCACCAGGATAGTTCGAGCTTCTTCATGATGGCGCTGAGTTCCGGCTTCGGCTTTCTGTATCAATGCGCCGACGCCTTCGCATTCCTGGTTCTCTCGGCCTGCGGCCTGGCGGTCATCTTCGGCATGATGGGCGTCATCAATCTCGCGCACGGCGAGTTCATCATGTGCGGCGCCTATGTGACCGTCACGACCGCCCGGCTCGGCCTGCCTCTGCCCCTAGCCATCCTGTGCGGCGCGCTGGCGGCGGGCTTCGCCGGCCTTGTGGTCGAGCGGCTCATCATCCGCCATCTCTACGACCGCCCCCTCGACACCATCGTCGCCACCTGGGGCCTCAGCCTCATCGCCACGCAAGGTACGCTGATCCTGCTCGGGTCGAGTCTGCCCGGCGTCGGCGTGCCGCTCGGCAGTTTCACCGCCGGCGCCTATTCCTATTCCACCTATCGTCTGGTGCTGATCGCGGCGGCCATTGCGGTGCTGGTCGGCCTCTATTTGTTCTTCAACAGGACCCGGTTCGGAACGCTGGCGCGGGCCACGATTCAGGTGCCCCATATGGCGGAGGCGCTCGGCGTCGACACGCGGCTCGTCTACAGTCTCACCTTCGGGCTCGGCGCGGCGCTGGCCGGGCTGACCGGCGGTCTCTATGCTCCCACCATGACGATCGTGCCCACCATGGGTGCGACCTTCATCATGGAGGCCTTCGTTACGGTCGTGGTTGGCGGCGCCGATGTGTTTCTCGGCACGGCCCCGGCGGCAGGGCTGCTCGGCGTGATCAAGGCCGGCATGACCTCCTGGCAGGGCCAGCTCTTCGGCCAGATCGGCCTCCTGATCGCGGTGATCGCGGTGATCCGGATCCTGCCCCGGGGTCTATCGGGCTGGATCATGAGCGAGCGGGCCTGAGCGCAGATGACAGGCATCCGATCCGCGCTCAATTTGCTCGAGGGGCCGCAGACGCTCGGGCGCGGCCCCTGGTTCTGGGCGGCCGCCGGCCTCACGGTCCTGGCCGCCGCGGCCTATCCGCTCTTCACCGACGGCTACACGGTCGGCAATACGATCTATTTCTTCTGCTGGACCTTCATGGCGATGGGGCTCTGCCTCATCTGGGGCTACTGCGGCGCGCTGAGCTTCGGCCAGACCGCTTTTTTCGGCCTTGCGGGTTATGCCTATGCGGTACTGACCGTGAATTTCGGCGCCGCCTACGGCATGACGATCTGGTCTCTCCTGGCCGCGCTCGTCCTTGCGGCGCTGTTTGCCGCAGTGCTCGGCTATTTCTTGTTCTTCGGCCGGATCGGCGGCGTTTTTCTCGGCATCGTCACCCTCTCGGTGACGCTTGTCTTCGAGCGGTTCATGGCCCAGACGGCCGGGCCCGAATGGCGGATCGGCACGGCGCGGCTCAATGGGTTCAACGGCATGAACACCATGCCGCCGCTTACCATCCCGTGGTTCGGCGGCGACATCGT
>JBBPYT010000447.1:0-3889 GCA_038199665.1 Hyphomicrobiales bacterium | reverse complement strand
GGATGGTTCAAAGACACGTTGCCTACGGCGGATATCCCGCTGGTTTCTCTATTGAGACTTGATGGCGACATGTATGAATCTACCATTGACGCGCTTGTCGCTTTGTACGGCAAGGTTTCTCCGGGCGGTTTCATTATTGTAGACGACTATGGCATCCCCCAGGAAGCATGTCGGATGGCTGTACACGACTTCCGGTCGCGGGAAAATATTACTGACCCAATAATAGACATCGATGGCTGGGGATCATACTGGCGTCGGAGCGGCTGAGAAAAGCCAGGCTGGCTAGCACCCTGCAATAGGTTTCTGTGCACGGCGGTGGCAAAGCAGGCCACTGGAGCGTCGGTGATGTGCTGACGCGGGCGGAGGAATCTCCGGCCAGTGGATAGGCTGCCCATTTTGGGGTGGCCGGGGATGTTCGCCGTGGAGGTCTACGCCGCCGTTCGGCATTTCGTGTTCATGCAGGGCAAGAGTCGCCGGGAGGCCGCCCGGGTGTTCGGGTTGAGCCGCGAGACGGTTCTGAAGATGTGCCGGTTCTCGATGCCGCCGGGATACACGCGGACGAAGCCGGCGGAGAAGCCGAAGCTGGGGCCGCATGTCGCCGTCATCGATGCCATTCTGGAGGCTGACCGGACGGCGCCCGTGAAGCAGCGGCATACGGCCAAGCGGATTTTCGAGCGGCTTCGTGATGAGCATGGGTTTGGCGGCGGCTACACCGTCGTGAAGGACCATGTGCGGGTCAGCCGGGCGCGAGGCCGGGAGACCTTCGTGCCCTTAGCGCATCCGCCGGGCCACGCGCAGGCGGACTTCGGCGAGGCTATCGCGGTGATCGGCGGGGTACGCCAGAAGATCCATTTCTTCTGCCTGGACCTGCCGCAATCGGATGCCTGCTTCGTGAAAGCCTATCCCCGGGAGACGACGGAAGCGTTCCTCGACGGTCACGTGTCGGGGTTCGGCTTCTTCGACGGCGTGCCGCTGTCGATTTTGTACGACAACACGACGCTCGCGGTGGCCAAGATCTGCGGCGACGGCAAGCGTGAACGGACGCGCGCCTTCACCGAGCTGGTCAGCCATTGCCTGTTCCAGGACCGGTTCGGCCGTCCGGGCAAGGGCAACGACAAAGGCAAGGTCGAGGGCCTGGTCAAATACGCGCGCGCCAACTTCATGACCCCGATCCCGACGGCGGCGAGCTTCGAGGAGCTGAACACCATGCTGGCGGAACGGTGCCGGGCTCGTCAGGGCGACCGGGCCGGTCGGCACGCCAGCACGATCGGCGAGCGTCTCGTCGCCGATCTCGACGCCTTGCGAGCCTTGCCCGCCGTGCCACTGGAGCCGTGCGAGAAGCGGTCGGCGCGGGTCTCGTCGACGGCGCTCGTCCGCTACCGGTGTAACGACTACTCGGTGCCGACGGCCTATGGCTTCCAGGACGTCCTGGTGAAGGGGTTTGTCGCCGAGGTGGTGATCCTGTGCGGCGGCACAGAGATCGCCCGGCATCCGCGTTGCTATGGCGAGGGCGTGTTTGTGTCGAACCCGCTGCACTACCTCGCGCTGATCGAGACCAAGCCGAACGCGCTCGATCAGGCCGCGGCGCTGCAAGGCTGGGACCTGCCCGAAGTGTTCCAGCATCTGCGGCACCTGCTCGAGGCCCGGATGGGCAATCGGGGAAAGCGCGAGTTCATCCAGGTACTACGGTTGATGGAGGCGGCGCCCAAGGACGTGGTGGCGTTCGCGGCCACCGAGGCCATCCGGCTCGGCGCCATCGGCTTCGATGCGGTCAAGCAGATCACTCTGGCGCGCATCGAAAGGCGCCCCGTGCGTCTTGATCTGACGGCCTACCCGCATCTGCCCCAGCTTGCGGTGAAGACGACTTCGGCCGCCGATTACGCCGTCCTCGTGCCGGAGATGGCGGCTTGACCGGCGCGGCGGACGGGACGTTGCCGACAGGAACCAGGGCCGGCACACCGCAGGTCCTGCTCGCCCATCATCTCAAGCAGCTGAAGCTGCCGACGATTATGCGCGAATACGACAAGGTAGGGCGGGAGTGCGCACAGGGCGGCATCGACCATCCTGGTTATCTGCTACGGCTGCTCGAACTCGAGCTGATCGATCGCGAGCGCCGGGTCGTCGAACGGCGCATTCGCGCGGCTCGCTTTCCGGCCGTGAAGAGCTTCGACACCTTCGACTTCACCGCCATCCCGAGCCTCAACAAGATGCTTGTGCTGGAGTTGGCGCGCTGCGAATACGTCCTGCGCCGGGAGAACGTCATCGCGCTCGGCAACAGCGAGCCCGCTTCATAATGCCCATCTCTCCATTGCCTTAAAACATCAAGGTATTTTGGCCTGGATCGTCAGACGGCGGACGTCTTTGCCGACGTTGATCCGCTGCCCTTCGCACCATGTCCTCCTCGAGGGCGCTGGCCTTGATCACCCATGGCGCCCCTTTACAGAGCTGTTGCGCCGGCAGGATCGTTTCCTGGATCAGGCGGCGGACCGTCGCCTCGCTCACATTGAGGATAGTGGCCGCTTCTTCGAGTGTCACCTCTCCACGTTCGGCCCGCTCGCCGACGCGATATGGTGCGATCTGGCGATGATTGCGCATCGAACAAACGCGCGACCGCGTCCATCCATGTCCTCGACCCGTCGTCTTTCCAGCCCGGTTGAGAACGGCGGCAATCGCTGAATCGGGCATCAGTCGCGCTAAGACGCTCAAGATCGACGACATCCGCGTCGGCGCTCCAGCGATGCTGCCCGACGCGATTTTTGCGGACCTTCAACGGGGTATGATCATTGCCAGCCCAACGGATCACGAGCGCCAGCGCGTCGGCCTCGACGCGGACGACGATCTCCTCGATCAATGTTCGGACAATCCGCTTGCGGGTTGCCGGCGTTGCACCCCGACTATGCCAGGCTCGCTCTACATCCGCTCCAAGGGAGAGAAGCTGGTCCTTGTTAGCCGTGGTCAACGCCGGCTGTGAAGACACCGCAAGGGCATCCCGCTGTTGTTCAAGACCGTGGACGGCGAGTAGACGCTCGTTCCACCGGTGTTCGAGTTCGGCGGCGACGAGACGGTTGTCGGGATCGACGGCATCGTACTGCCGCCGCGCGCGAGCGACTTCGAAGCGCGCCTGTTCGAGGGCAAGCTCGACTTGGCGACTCTTCTCGGCATTTTCGACCCCGCGCGCCTCTACGGCGGCAATCGCGGCCTCGACACCAAGTGGTTGAAGGCGCGCGATTACCTCCGCGCCAACGTCCCTGTCGATCCGCATCCCGCCGAACGAGATACACTGGTCGCCGCCATGGTTGATTTGACCACCGCGGCAGTGATAGCGGCCCGAACTGCCGTTCTCCCCGCTATAGGCGACGTGGAGCTTGCGGCCACAATGACCACAGCGAAGCAGACCGGCCAGCAAAGCTTCACCACGCCGCACCGACCCCCGGCTCATGAAGCTCCGACCATTGGCATTGTCGCTGATCAGGCGCTGATTCCTTTCGAACTCCGCCCAATCAATATAGCCCTCGTGATGGTCGAGGATCAAAGTGTCCCAGGCGCTCCGCTCGCGACGAAAGCCACGCACGATCCGTTTGCGTCCGCCCTCGATCGTCAGACGGCTGGCGGTTCGCCCGAACGCATAGGCGCCTGCATAGATCGGGTTCGTCAGTATGTGGTGGACCGTGTTGTAGACGGGCAGCTTCCAAGTGATGCGACGACCTTCCGGACCATAGCCGGCGGCCGGCAAGTTTATCCCTTCGTGGCGCATCCACAAATGGAGTTGGCGCACCGTTTGAACGTCCGCGAATTTGGCGAAGACAAGCGCGACCCTTCCTGCACGCGCCGATCAGGGTCTTTTTCGATTCCGTCGTGACCGACCCTTGAGGTACCCCGTCGCGACGGT
>JBBPYT010000446.1:0-4699 GCA_038199665.1 Hyphomicrobiales bacterium | reverse complement strand
TTTGAACAGGTCGAGGGCCTGCCGCGAACGCCGATCATCGGACTGACTGCGAACGCGATGGCCGAAGACGTCGAGCGCTGCCTCAAGGCCGATATGGACGGACATGTCGCCAAACCGGTCGACTGGGCCAACCTTTTTGCGGTGATCGACCGGGTAGTCTCCGGGCCTCGCGAAAGACCGGCTCTCGGTTTGTCGGACGCCGAACAAACGGACGGCGTTTTGAACCGCGCAACGCTCGAAACACTGGAGCGCATCATCGGCCAGGAACGGCTTGCCAAAATGCTCGCTGCCTTTGCGGTCGAAGTCGACAGGCGCCTCGCAGGTCTCGGCGGGCTGACCGCCACTGCCCTGTCGGCCCAGACCCATTCGCTGAAATCGTCGGCTGGGCAACTCGGCTTCTCCGAGCTGTCGAAACTCTGTGCCGATATCGAGAACGAGGCTCGCCGCGGCGGCGGCTTAGAGCGCATCGCCGAACTCCGCGCCACGGCGGAGCGAGCGCTGTCGGCGGCTCGCTCGAGCCGCTTCGGACAAGCCGCATGATTTTGGCGGTCGCGCGGTTGGAAGGTGCCGACCGGTGATGAGTAGCACTAGCTTGGCGAGGCTGCCTGGTGAGTACGAAACGCGCAGAGCGAACTCCGACGAAAATGGGTGACCTCGTTCAGGCGGGCCCTAGCTCATTTGCACCAGGGTCGAACGAGGTCGACCGTATGCCGCCGGGCCATTCGCCCGGCGCTATACGGCGAGTTCTCGTTTTCGACGGCGAAACCGATCCTGCCTTGATCAAGGTTCTGGATCAGTTGAATTACCGAGCCGATCAGCCAAGAACTCGATCCATCGAGTTCGAGCAAAGCGCCGAATGCCCTATCGCGGTCATCGTGAGCGACGCAATCGAAGCGCCGCTGGAGCTTTGCAGGGCACTGTCGCCGGTCTATCCGGTGATTCTCCTGTCCGATGAGGAGTCTTTTGCGCTCCGTCTTGCCGCCGCGGAGGCCGGGATCAGCGCCCTGATCAAGCGGCCGGTCAATCCGCACGAACTTTCCGAATGGCTGGAGTATTTTGCCGATCGGGCCTGTCCCGAGACCGTATCAGTGCTGATCGTCGATGACGACTGGCTGACCGCCGAGTTGAACGCGGAAGTGCTTCGTGCCTCCGGCATGACGGTCAGAACCGTAAATGATCCGTCCCAGGCACTCCAGTTCGTCGAGGATGTCCTGCCCGATCTTATCCTGATGGATATGCAAATGCCGGGCGTTGATGGGGTACGGCTGGCGCAGATCATCCGGCAATCGCGACAACTCTTTTCATTGCCGATCATCTTTCTGTCGGCCGAGCGGGACGAAACCCGGCAATTGATGGCGCGCCGGTTCGGCGGCGATGACTTCATCGCCAAGCCGGTCGATCCCGCGAAGCTGATCTCCGTCGTCAGACTGCGAGCCGACCGCTCGAAATCCCTGCGCGCTCTGATCGAGCGTGACAGGCTCACGGGACTTTACGATCACAGCCGGTTCAAAGAGCGGCTGTCGCATGAATTAGAGCGATGCCGCAGAACGGGCGCCGAGATCAGTCTAGCGATGATCGACATCGACCATTTCAAACAGGTCAACGATCGTTTTGGCCACCCTACGGGGGACACCATTATCCGGACGTTGTCCAGGGCGCTGACCACGGGCCTAAGGCGGATCGATATCGTCGGTCGCTACGGTGGCGAGGAGTTTGGAGTCATCCTGCTCGATACCGGCCCGCAATCCGCAAGGATGGTGATCGACAGGCTGAGGCAGCGCTTCGACCGCCTCGCATTCGACGCCGGCGGCCGGCAATTCTCGGTCAGTTTCAGTGCTGGAATAGCATCGAGCCGCGACCACATGGGCCTAACCGAACTTGTGGATGCGGCCGATCGGGCCCTCTATGAGGCCAAGCGCGGCGGTCGTGACAGAGTTGAACTCGCAGGCTTGTGCCAGAACAACGAGCAGACTTCCGAGACCCTGCGCCGAATTGAAGCTCGGGGTGCAGCAGATTGCGTGAAGGAGGCTCTCCAATGAGTGAGCTGTCCCTGTCCGGCCGGACAGTCTGCATCGTCGACGATGACGAGCTGGTTCGGAATTTGATATCCGTCCAGTTGAGCCAGCATGCCATCAACGTCCTCGACGCCGCGAACAGTTCCGAACTGTTCGGCCTCATGAAAAGCAGGCACATCGACTGCATTCTGATGGATTTCGACCTTGCCTCGGAGAACGGCCTCTTCGTTCAGGACCAGTTACGCGACCGGTTCACCCACGTCCCTCCGATCATTATGCTGAGTGCGGTCGACAACCAGCGAACCATCATCAAGGCGTTCCGGACGGGCGTCAGCGACTATCTTTTAAAGAGGGGACTTCGAATCGAGGAACTGCTCCAATCCTTGCGATCCGCTATCGAGCGTCGCGACGAGGACGACACCTTCAAGGGCGAGTTGGAGCGCCTCAAGCGTCAGTCTGTATTCGACGAGGTGACCGGTTTTTATCGACGGGAAGCGATCGAAGACATGTTGGCGAGCTTGGCGAAGGCGCCGGTCAAAACTCGAAAGGCCTTCGCCGTGCTGCTGATCCGGGTCAATCAATTCGATCGGGTTAGTGCCCAGGCCGGGCAAGCGGCCGGACAGCGCGTTATCCGGGCCTTCGCGTCACGCTTGAGAAAATCGGTTCGTAACGTCGACGTCTGCGGCCGGTTCGATGCAAGCACCTTCATCTATCTCGTCGACACCTCCGCAACTCGTCAGGAGATGGTGGCGCACGTCGAACGCCTGGACACGGAGCTTCGCTTCAGTCTCGACCTCGAAACCATGAGCCTGGGCCTGTCCGCTAGCTTTGGGATGGCGCTTTATCCGGCCGTTGCCGCGGAGCCGATCAGCCTAATCCTTTGTGCCGAAGGTGAATTGGACCGTGCCAGTACTGCCGGGGGATATGCTCCGGGCACCAGCGAGGCCGGGGAGACATGCATCGCCCGTACGGTCGACAGGCGCGGCGGTCCGCGTCATCGAGTCTTCAAGGGCGGCAAGATCATATTCAATGGTGGCCAATCCGTCGTAGATTGCGCCGTGCGGGACCTCTCCGAGGGTGGTGCCCGCTTGCGACTAGCCGGGACCTTCACGCTCCCGCCGTCCTTCGACCTTCTCGTGGTCGGGTCGGGTACCGCGAGACCGGCGCAGCGTGTCTGGCAGCACGGCGATGAAATCGGCGTAGCCTTCACGGATTGATCGGCACTCCCCCAGCAGTTCCGATCAACTAACAGGCATATTCCCGGAGCTTGCGTGTCCGAACATCCCAGCCACCCTTCCACGGTCGTGGCGTTGCGGCAACAATTCGTCCAGCGCGCCGCGCTCGATGCAGCGGCCCTCGAGCTAGCCTTGCAGCAATTCGAATCGGGTCCAAGTAGCGCGAACGAGATTGAAAGCCTGAGGCGGACCGCTCACCGTCTTGTCGGTGGTCTTGGCATGTTCGGCTTCGCCGAAGCGAGTGCCGAAGCCGAGATCTTCGGGGAGCTGACCACGCAGGCGGACCGGAACCCCGATCTTATTGTCCGGACAGGCAGAGGCCTCTCCCGAACTTTGCGATCGCTTTCACTCTGACTGGTTGAAGCTAGGGCATCGAGATCAGGCCAAATGGTGAGGTTCTCAAATGGGACTGATCATGCAGTCCTGGTTGTTCCACATGGACGGGACTCAGGCCCGGTCGGCACGATCGTCTCCTCAAGCGCCGACCGCGAACATACGGACTTCCTCCGCCAGCCCCTTGAACCGGTGAGTGCCCTTATCGACGAAGCGAAGGTTCGAACCTGCCACGAGATCACGCACCGTGCTCGAGACGAGGATCTGCCCGCCTTCGGCCAGAGATGAGACCCTTGCTGCTACGTGAACGGCTATTCCTCCGATGTCATCGTTGGTGATCTCGATCTCGCCGGTGTGCACTCCGCCACGAACCTCCAGATCAAGCGAGCGCACAGCCTCGACGATGTTTGTTGCGCATCGTACAGCCCGCGCAGGTCCGTCGAATGTCGCCAGAAAACCATCGCCGAGGGTTTTGATTTCGCGACCTCGGAAGCGGGCGATCTCCAGGCGCACCAGGTCGTGATGTCGGTCGAGAAGCGCGCGCCATCGACGGTCGCCGAGCTCCGAAGCGCGCCTGGTCGAGTTCACGATGTCGGTAAAAACGATCGTGGCTAAAACGCGGTCAGGCTCGATCTCCGAGCGGGAGCCAGTGAGAAACTCCTCCATCTGGTCGGCGACGGCGTCCACATCGCCCGCCCAGAGCAGGTGATCTTCGCCGGGCAACTCCACGTACTTTGCGCCCGGAATGTGGGCTGCAAGGTGCCTGCCTCCTTCAACGCTGACCCGGGTGTCACGGGCGCGATGCAGGACGAGGGTCGGCGCCCGAATGGTCGGCAGAACTTGGCGGACATCGATTTCGCTGTTCATGCGCATGAGAGTGATCACGGCGGCCGGGCTCGCCCCGAGCCGCTCGAACCGCGCCCACCATCGCCTGAACCGTTCGTCTGAAACTCTGGTCGGAGCAAAAACCTCCAAGCTCGCGCCGGTACCCCAGGTCTGCTCGACCCGCTCAAGAAAGCCTTTGAAGCGGTCGGGCGGAAGCACATGCGAGAAGAAGTGCGCGTAAGTCCCATAGAGGACAAGCGCCTGCGTCCGCTCGGGGTAGGTTGCGGCGAA
>JBBPYT010000445.1:0-3103 GCA_038199665.1 Hyphomicrobiales bacterium | reverse complement strand
GATTCGGACATCGTCCTGAGCCTGGAAGCCGGGGCGAACGATTGCGTCAGCAAGCCGTTCCGATATGCCGTTCTGCTCGCCCGAATACGCGCCCACTTGCGCCAGCATCAAGGAACCGAAGACGCGCTGCTACAGATCGGCGGATACACATTCCGGCCGAGCTCGAAGCACCTGATCAGCGAGGCGGGGAACAAGCTTCGGCTGACCGAAAAGGAAACCGCCATCCTTCGTTTCCTGTATCGCGCCGGCCGCCAGGTCGTGACCCGGGACGTGCTGCTGCGGGAAGTGTGGGGCTACAATCCCAATGTCACGACCCATACGCTCGAAACCCACATCTACCGGCTGCGGCAGAAAATCGAAGCCGACCCGACGAACGCGCAACTTCTCGTCACCGAAACCGGCGGCTATAGACTGATCACCTGAAGCTCCGGGATTCGCGCCTTAAGGGACCGCGCCATGTCGCTCGACAATGACATCAAATTCCTGGCGCGCGTCCCCCTGTTCTCTGCAATGGATCACGAAGCGTTGCGACTGATGGCCTTCGCGGCCGAGAAGCGCAACCTGCAAGCCGGGGTCGTCCTATTCCGCAGGGGCGACTTGGGCGATGGCGGCTTCATGATCATCTCGGGCGTCGTAGCCCTGGAAGCACCGGACCGAGGCAATGGCGGCGCACGCTCGGCCGGGCCCGGAACCCTCATCGGGGAGCACGCTTTGCTTGCGGAGGTCCGCCGGCCTCAGACCGCAACGGTCCGAGAACCGTCTTCGGTCTTGATGATTTCGCGCGCCCTGTTCACCCGAGTCCTGCACGAATATCCGAACAACGCCAGAGGTGTCCGCCGCTTCTGGGCTCAGCACCTTTACGATAGGCTGTCGAGCCTCAAAAATGGAGTTCGGCCATGACCGGAACGTGGTCGGACGGCCTTTCCCACCCTCGGGCCTCCTTCAGCACCGAAACCTCGCCAAGAGCCGGCAGCAGATCGGAGCTGAGCCAAACATGATCGAGGCGGCGGCCCTTGTCGGCTGACGCCCAATCGGGCGAGCGATAGCTCCACCAGGTATAAAGCTTCTCATGCGCAGGAATGCGCTCGCGCATCGCGTCTATCCAGGGGCCGGCCGCCTGCACCCTGGCAAGGTATTCGACTTCGATCGGCGTATGGCTGACGACATTCAATAGAGCCTTGTGACTCCAGACGTCCGTTTCGAGCGGCGCAATATTCAGATCTCCGACCACGATGGCCCGCTCGGCAGTCAGGATCTCATCCGACGGGCCGCGCGCCATGCAGTCGAGAAAGTGGAGTTTGTGCGCGAATTTCGCATTGGACTCGGGGTCGGGCTCGTCGCCCCCGGCAGGCACGTAGAAGTTATGAATGGTCACGCCGGTCGCTGATCCTGCTCCTTCGCCGAGCGTCACTGCGATGTGACGGGCGTGGCCATGTCGGCAGAATGGGCCCCGGGTCACGCGCCCGATGGGAAGGCGGGACAGCACGGCGACGCCGTGGTAGCCTTTCTGGCCGGAAATCTCGACGTGATCGAATCCAAGTTCGCGGACCGCCGAATAGGGAAAATCCCCGTCCCGGCACTTCGTCTCCTGCAAGCATAGAATGTCGGGCATGCGGCCCGCCAGAAGCCGCCGCAGCAAGGGCAGCCGCAGCCGGATCGAGTTGATGTTCCAGGTCGCGAGCGTCAGCGGCACGAGGATGTTCAGTTCGGCAGGGCGGGTACAGCCCGAGACGCGCCCCGGCCGCGCCAGTGCGTCACGAACGGATGTGTCGAACCGGACCGATCCTCACGTCTGCCAGGCGGTCGGATCACTTGCGGGAGTTCAGCATCCGTTCGGTATTGATCTTGAACAAGGCCGGATCGGGCTTCGTGCTGAGGTCGATGTTCGACAGTGAAACCACCGTTTCATAACCCTGCGGATCGGTCACGGTCCACTGCTTGAGGCCGAATGGCTGGAGGCCGAATGTAAGCTTGACCTTGGACGTACCGCCGAAGGTCGATTTATCCTCGATATCAATCGAAGCGCCCCCGTCGCCGTCGCCCGTGATGTCGAGCAGCTTCGTGTCCCGCGCAAGATCGATGTTGTCGTTCAACAGGAATTTCAACGGCGTCTGGCCGATGAAGTAGAGGTCCTGCGTGTGGAGCTTGCGATCGATCACCGCCACGGACGTCCCGTCGGCCACGATCTCGAGGGTCGCAGGGGGCGCGTAGGCGAAACGCATGTGGCCCGGTCTCTCGATATAGAGCTTGCCGTCGGTTCTGCGGCCGTCGCCGCCGATCTGCACGAAATCCGCGATCATCGTGGAGGCATCGTTGAAGTAGCCGTTGGCTTTGGCCAGCACGACCTGCGGATCCACGGGCGTCGTCGTACCTATGGGTTTCGTGGCGACCTTTGCGGACAGAATCTGCATGGGGCCGTCGTCGGCACGCAAGGGTGCTGAGGCCAGAACAGCCAGCGTGAGCGCGATCGGTATCGAACGAAACATTCTAGGGTTCCAGGACAACGAGGAGGCGCGATAGGCATCCGGTGTGGCGTTTGTGAGACAAGGCCGCTGCGCGTAGCCGCATCCTAAGCCGTCCGGCACTCGAATGCCAGCAGGCCCTCGGGAGCGGCGCCCTATTCCTCGTCGCGGGGTTCGAACGCGCCACGATCCACACCTCCTCCGACCAGGATTTCGCGCTTTCCCGCGTGATTGGCCGGCGCCACCAAACCTTGCTTCTCCATGCGCTCCACCAGCGACGCGGCCTTGTTGTAGCCGACCGAGAGGCGACGCTGGATGTAGCTCGTGGAACACTTCCGATCGCGCAGAACGATCGCCACCGCCCGGTCGTACAGGTCACCGGCTTCTTCGGCGTCCATGCTGCCCGGGGAAGGCGGGCCGTCGGCCTCCACCTCCGCGATGCTTTCGACATCCTCGGTGATCGCCTCGAGATAATCGGGCTGCCCTTGCAGCTTGAGGTGCGCCACCACCTTCTCGACCTCGCCGTCGCTGACGAAGGGGCCGTGCACGCGGGCGATGCGGCCGCCGCCCGCCATGTAGAGCATGTCGCCCTGGCCGAGCAGCTGTTCGGCGCCCTGTTCGCCAAGGATCGTGCGGCTGTC
>JBBPYT010000444.1:0-4119 GCA_038199665.1 Hyphomicrobiales bacterium | reverse complement strand
CGGCCGGGCCGCCGATCGCCATTTCGTTGCCCCTCACGCGACCACCTGGGACGTAGATTTCCTGCGCGCTATCGGCGAGCGCGGTCGCGATCCGCAGGGAGTTGGTGAAGAGCTTCAGGCCCACCCTGTCGCGCAGATGTCCGGCCAGAAGAAACGTCGTGGCCCCCACATCGATTGCGACGGCTCTGGCGTCCCCGATCAGGGCCGCGGCTGCTCTGGCGACCAAGTCCTTGGCCTGCCTCCGATGACCGAGCCTGATATCGAAATCCGGCTCCTCACGATCCATGGCGATGGACTGCGGCGCCACCGCGCCGCCGTGCGTCCGGGTCAGCCGCCCGTCGCGGTCGAGTTCCACGAGATCACGGCGGATGGTCATATCCGAGACGGCCAGTTTATGGGCCATCTCGGCCACACTGACTGAGCCGCTTTCGCGTACAGCCTCCAGGATCGCGGCCTTCCTCACGTGCGCGAGCAGGCGGCGGCGTTCCCCGGGAACCGCTTCGATCGGGGCGGACGAGTCTTGACCTTCCTTCAGCATGCCGCGGTCCAGCAAAGGCGGGCGGGTGCTTTTGCCATCTCCGGAGGGCGAGTTCCACCGCTGCCCGACGTTCGATTTTTCGCGTATATGTTCAAATGAAGGTTCTGTCCAGCATCCCTGAACGCCAACCTCGGCAGCAATGCGGCCGGGTGATGGCCGGCAAGGGGTTCTGAGAGGTGCAACCGCCCAAAAGATCACGCTTGAAGTGTTTGGATTTGTTTTCCACTATGGTCTGCCATGAACCCGCTGCGGCAGGGCAACCGTGAGTAGAATAACCGATGACCTCGATCGGGCAACTCGGATCCCTTCTCGAACACCTCATGCTTATTCCAGGCTTGAGCGGCCATGAGGATCGGGTTCGTCGGGCCATCGCGGCGCATCTGGCCGAGTTCGGCCTGTCGTCGCGATGCGACACGCTCGGCAATCTCATCGCGACGCTCGACGGGGATCCGGAGGCGCCGAGCGTCATGCTGTTCGCCCACACCGATCAGCTTGGGTTCGTGGTCCGCAAGATCGAGGCGAGCGGCCTCGTCCGGGTCGAACGCTTGGGCGGGGTTCCCGAAAAGGTCCTGCCGTCATTGCCGGTGCTGTTCTGCATCGGCGAAGGCCGCGATCGCGTCGGTGTCTTCGCCAACAAGAGTCATCATGCAACGCCGCCTGAGGAAAAGTACAAGGTCGTGCCCTATGCCGACCTGTTCATCGACGTGGGGGTCGACGATGCCGCCGCCGTGCGGACGATGGGCATCGAGATCGGGACGCCGGTCGTCTACGAGCCTCGGGTGCTGAACCTCAGCGAGACGCGCGTCGCGGGCACGTCGGTCGACGATCGCGCCGGCTGTGCCGTGGTGATCGAGGTCGCGCGGGCTTTGCAGGCTTCGCGGAAGCGCCCCACCGTCCATTTCGTCTTCGCCGTGCAGGAAGAGTTCAATCTGCGCGGCGCCATGGTGGCGGCCTACGCTCTCGCCCCCAGCATCGCCGTCCAGCTCGACCTCGCGCTGACCAGCGACACGCCGGACATGCAGCATCGCGGTGAGGTGGTTCTGGGTGGCGGACCCGCCATGAGCCTTTACAGCTTTCACGGCCGCGGAACGCTCAACGGCACCATTCCGCATCCGGCCCTGGTGCATCTGTTCGAAACCACCGCGAAGGCGGCCGGCATTCCGCTGCAGCGAACCGCCCATGTGGGTGCGCTGACCGACTCCTCCTATGTGCAGCTCGTTCGCGACGGTGTGGCCTGCATCGATCTATGCTTTCCGAGCCGCTACACCCACACGTCCCTCGAAGTGTGCGACCTTAACGATCTTGCGGGTCTGGCCGATCTCCTGGTGCGCGGCATCGGCAGCGTCGACGGGCGGTTCAACCTGGACCGGGATCTCTACACCCGATGAGATACACGCTCGGCATCGATGTCGGCACCTACGAGACCAAAGGCGTTCTGGTCGATGGCGTCGGAACCGTCGTGGCCGATGCGGCGCGGCCGCACAAGATGATCGTGCCGCAACCTGGCTGGGCCGAGCATCGCGCCCTCGAGGACTGGTGGGAGGACGTCAAGGGCGTCTCCCGGGCTCTTGTCGGCAGGAGCGGTGTCGATCCGAAGCAGGTCGTGGCGGTCGGGTGCAGCGCCATCGGACCGTGCATGCTGCCGGTCGATCGCGAGGGCGAGCCGCTCGCCAACGCGGTCCTCTATGGCGTCGACACCCGGGCGAGTCGGGAAATCGAGGATCTCACGGCAGAGATCGGTGACGACCGCATCCTGGCGCGGTGCGGCAACGCGCTTACGTCCCAATCGGTCGGGCCCAAGATCCTGTGGCTGAAGCGGAACCGGCCGGACGTCTTCGCGCGAACGCACAGGATCATGGCGTCGACGACCTTCATCGTGCATCGCCTGACCGGCCGCGCGGTGATCGATCATTACTCCGCCTCGGGGTTCACGCCGCTCTATTCGGTCGAAACGCTCGACTGGGACACCAGCCTCAGCCCGGAAATCGTCGGGCCGGAACGCTTGCCGGAACTCGTGTGGACCTCGGACATCGTCGGCACCGTCACGCCGCGTGCCGCGGCGGAAACGGGCCTGGCAACCGGCACGCCGGTGATCGCGGGCACCATCGATGCCGCGGCCGAGGCCCTCAGCGTGGGGGTGCTCGATGCCGGCGACATGATGATCATGTACGGTTCGACGATCTTCATCATCATGCTGACCGCCGACCGGGTGCGCGATCCGCGCCTATGGTACTCGCCGTGGCTGTTCCCCGGCCAGCATGCCTGCGCGTCGGGTCTCGCCACGAGCGGTACTCTGACCCACTGGTTTCGCGACCAGTTCGCCCGCGAACTCGACCCGGCTTCGGCGCATGAACTTCTGGTTCGGGAAGCCCGAACCTCGCCGCCCGGCGCCAAGGGTCTCGTGGTCCTGCCGTATTTCTCCGGAGAGCGCACCCCAGTCCACGACCCGCATGCGCAAGGCTGCATATTCGGGCTCAACCTGACCCATACGCGGGCGGATGTTTATCGCGGCGTGCTCGAAGGCATCGCCTACGGGGTGAACCACATCCTCGACACCTATCTCGACGCGGGGGAACAGCCCGGCGCGATCCTCGCGGTCGGGGGAGGAACCCGCAATCGGGTGTGGAGCCAGGCGGTCTCCGACGTGGCCCACCGGGACCAACTCCTGTGCGAGAAGACGACGGGCGCGTCCTACGGCAATGCGTTCCTGGCCGCTCTGGCGATCGGCGATGTGTCCCTGCATGACCTGCGCCGATGGAACCCGATCGAACAGAGGATCACGGCCGATCCGACGACGGCCGATGTCTACGGTCGACAGTTCGGGATCTACAGGAGTCTCTATGAGCGAACGAAACCGTTGATGGCAGAGCTTTCGCTGCATCGCTGAGGGCTGCAGCTTGGGGGCCGACCCGTGGGTGTACAACTCGTGGGGCGGTACGGTGGCGAAGCGACCCTGCTGCAGGTTGCGACGACGCTCGAACTCGCCGACCCCTCGATCATGCGAAAGCCGCCGGTCTGCGCATGAGGCCTACGCAATTCGAGCGAGATTGCACCCTCCCGGCACGTGGCCGCGACGCGTTACCATCGAAGAGCCTTTCGCTTTGCGGCTGCACGTGATTGACTTCCGGCTCGGAACCCTTTTGAGGATCCCGCAATGACGGTCCAGGTTTCGCGCTCGTCCAGGCCCAAGATGACCATCGAGCGGGCCACGAAATATTACAAGACCGCCACCGGCACGGTTCACGCCCTCGACAACGTGACGGTCGACGTGCGCGAGGGCGAATTCCTGTGCATCCTCGGTCCCTCCGGGTGCGGCAAGTCAACGCTGCTCTGGTCCATGGCGGGCCTGCACGCGCTGACGTCGGGGCGCATCCGCCTCGGCGCCGAGGTGATCACCGGACCACATCCCGAGATCGCCATGATCTTCCAGGACGCCAACCTCCTGCCCTGGAGAAACCTGCGCAAGAACATCGAGCTTCCGTTCGAACTGAAGCGCATCCGGCCCGACAATGTACGCATCGCAGAGCTTGTCGACCGGGTCGGCCTTGCAGGTTTCGAGACCAAATTCCCGCGAGAACTCT